>DATJZY010000137.1 GCA_035577985.1 Candidatus Eisenbacteria bacterium | reverse complement strand
CTGGGTCGCGATCACGGCGGGAACGAACGACATCGTCCAGCGCCTCCTCGGCGCCGTCGGGCGCTCCGATCTCGCCGACGATCCGCGCTTCCGCACCAACCGTGCGCGGCTCGAGAACGTCGACGCCCTCGACGCCGCCATCGCCGCCTGGATCGGCGGGCGCACCGCCGACGAAGCCGTCGACAGGCTCGTCGCCGAGCGCGTCTCGGCCGCCGTCGTGCACGATCTCGCCGCCGTCCTCGCAAACCCGCACTTCGCGGCGCGCGGCGACATCGTCACCATCGACGACCCCGACGCCGGCCCCATCACGACCGCCGCCCCCTTCCTCACTCCCCACGGCACCATCCGCCACCTGGGGCGCGACCTCGGCGCCGACAACGACGCCGTCTACCGCGACTGGCTCGGCGTCGCGCCCGACGAGCTCGCGCAGCTCCGAGCGTCGGGGATCATTTGATCCGGCCCAAGGCGCGTGGCTAGTAGACCACTTCCCACGCGCCCGAGGTCCCCGCGCGGGCCGCCACGAGCCGCGACTGATAGATCAAGGCGAGGACCATGCCCGCGCACATCTGCACGTCGTCGCCCTTGATGCGCTCGAAGGTCTTCGGATCGGGCGGATAGAGGAAGCCGTTCTTGCCGCGCACGACCACCTCGGGCCCGCCCGTCGTCACGAACTCGAGCTCGCCCTCCGGCACGGCCGTGATGCGTACGCCGGCCTTGTAGGCCGCGTCGAGACACTTGGCCTTGCGCACGCGCGCGGCATCGACGTCGCCCTTGCCTTCGAGCGCCTTGTAGACGGACGCGAAGTCGGGCTTGAACCAGTCGGCGCGCGCACGCACGAGCGCCGTGAGCTGCTGCTTGTCCTCGTCGGTGAGCGAGGTCACGGGGGGCAGGTGGTGCCAGGGCCGATCGGTGGCGAAGTCGGCGAAGAACTCCCGCTCCATCACGAGCTTCCCCGTCGCCTGCTTGTCGTCGACACCCTGGTCGGCCTGATTCGTTCCCTTGTACGTTCCTGGGGCGCTCTCCTCCTTCACCTGATCGGTGACCGTCGCCCAGCGGAGCTGGGCGCGATATGGCGTGCTCGCGTCGGCGGGCTCGAACTCGATGCGGATCGTGTTCTTGCCCTTGCGCACCGCTGGCCCGAGCGACTGGGCCGGCACCCAGACCGACGGCGCGATCTCGCGCTCCTCGAAGATGACCGGCACGGTGTCCTTGCGCACGACCTGCTCGGCGATGGGCACGTCGTTGAGGAAGACGACCACCTTCCCGGCGACGGTCTCGACGTGGTCCTCCTTCGGATCGCCCGTGAACGGCGTGAACTTGAACTCGACGTTCAGGACCTTCGCCGACACGAGGAGGGGCCAGAGCACGAGGAGCGTCGCCACGAGCGTGCGCATGACGGGGGCTTCTCCACCGCGGCTCCCGCGCCTGTCAATCGCCCGCGGTCACGCCTTGCGCCACACCGTCGCGAGCCATGGCTGCTGGTGGCGCGGGCGTCCGGCCGGCCGGTAGTAGTGCTCGAGCTCGGTGAACCCCGCGGCTTCGAGGTAGCGCCGCCACGTCGCGAGGTCGTGCCACGCGCCGTAGCGACGTCCCTGCCAGCCCTCGTCGTCGCGGCCGCGCGGGTTCGACGCGAAGAGCACGCCGCGCGCGCGCAGGGTCGCGTGCAGCTCGCGCAGCACCCGCGGCAGCTCCTGGGCAGGCACGTGGAAGAGCGACGCGTTCGCGAACACGCCGTCGAAGCGCGCGGGTGGAAGGTCGAGCGCGAGGAAGTCCTGCTGCCACACCTCGCAGCCCGACGTCGCGCGCGCCATGGCGACGAAGCGCGGCGCACCGTCGAGCCCGACCGGCTCGTGGCCGAGGGCGCGAAACGTCCGCAGGTCGCGTCCCGGACCGCAACCGAAGTCGAGGATCGCGTGGGGCGCGGGGCCCTCGACGTGCCGCAGCAGCGCGTCGACGTTCTGGGAGACGTCGTGATCCTTGGTCCCTTCCCAGAAGCCGTCGGCGGTGCGGTCGTAGTCTTCCAGCGTGACCTGCGTGATGCGGCGCAGGTCGTCCCGTCCCGGCATGTGGGACGTCAGCCGGCGAGCGGGCCGCGGTAGGTCGTCCCGAGGAGCCAGTCGCCGAACGGGATCGTCACGTTGAAGTTCCAGCGCTGCATCAGCTCGGGCGTGTGGTGGACGGCGTGCTGGTGGCGCAGGAGGCCGATCACCCGGTTCCTCGCGATCGGGTTGCCGGCCGGCAGGTGGTAGGCCAGGTGCAGCCACTCGTAGCTCACCGTGTAGCCCATCGAGCACGCCACCCAGAGCAGCGCCACGTTGTGCGAGACGAGGAACCAGAGCGCCGCGGTGATGGGGAGGGTCGTCACGAAGATCGCGACGATCCCATACGCCGGGATGAGGACCAGGCGGAACTCCTTCGTCGAGCGCATGGCCATGTCGTCGCGGACGAAGATCACGTGGTGCTCGGGCGTGTGGCGCCAGAAGAGCACCTCGAGCGGCCAGGTGCGGCGGTGCAGGACGTTGCGGTGGATGTGCCACTCGTTGACGTTGAGGAGCCCGAGAACGATCGGCACGAAGAGCCACTCGTACCAGCGCACGTCGTGGAGATGACTCACTGCCAGGACGATTGACGACAGGCCGAAGAGCGACGGGAAGGCCAGGTGCACCCACGGACTGTACCAGGGCGGCGTCCGCTCGAGCACCTCGGCGCGCATGCGATCGCGCTTCGAGAGCGGCTGCGTCACCTCCCAGGGCTTGGTGTCGACCTTCTGTGGCACGGGCGGATTCTAGGACCGCCGCCGGCGGTCGACAACCGGAATCGACGCGGCAGCTAGCGTTTCAGGGCCGCCAGCACGCGCTCCTTCACGGCCGGCGCGCACCAGCGCGGCAGCACCTCGTCGCGGAAGTAGCGTCGATCCTCGTCGCGGAGCGTGATCGTTCCGGCTCGGAGGGTCCGCTTCGTGGACGTGAAGATCTCGCGCGGGTGGGTGGCCAGCGTCTCCAGCACGGCGCGGGCCCGGGCCGGCGCGTCCACCGCCACCTCGTCGACCAGGCCCAGCTCGACCGCGCGCCGCGGCTCGTAGAGCCCGGCTTCGAGGAGCACCCGCTCGAGGGCGCGCGGCGCGACGCGCTGGCGGGCGACCTTCATGATCTTGGGTGGGAACTCGAGCCCGAGCGCGACCTCGTTGAGGCCGATCCGCGCCTTCGCATCGGCGGTCGCGACGCGCACGTCGCCGCACAGCGCGAGCACGCAGCCGCCCGCGATCGCGTGGCCGCCCACGCACGTGACGAGCGGCGCCGGATAGTCGAACAGCGCGTCGATGACGTCGTCCAGCAGGAGCAGGTAGCGCTCCATGCCGGCACGATCGAGCGAGGCGACCTCCTTCAGGTTGAGCCCGGCGCAGAACGCGTCGCCCGCCCCGGTGACCAGGACCGGCCGCCCTCCCGCCGCGGCGAGCTGGCGGATGATGTCCTGCATCACCGCCGTGCTGAGCGCGTTCTTGCCGGGGCCGCTGATCGTGAGCTCGTAGACGTCGCTCATGCGTTTTCTCCGGTCGCGACCTGCTTCGCCCATCGGTAGTCGGGCTTGCCCGACGGCGAGCGGACGATCTGGTCGACGACGCACAGGCTCCGCGGCAGCTTGTAGCCGGCGATCTTCGCGCGACAGTGCGTCTGGATGTCCTCGATCGTCGCCCGCGCGCCGGGACGCATCTCGACGACGGCCACGACGCGCTCGCCCCACCGTGCGTCGGGCACGCCCACCACCGTGCAGTCGAAGACGGCGGGATGCGATTTCACCGCCGCCTCGACCTCCTCCGGGAAGATCTTCTCGCCGCCCGAGTTGATGGACACCGAGCCGCGGCCGAGCAACGTCAGGCGCCCGTCGGCCTCGATCATCGCGTAGTCGCCGGGGATGGCGTAGCGGACGCCGTCGTAGGTGACGAACGTCTCGGCGGTCTTCTTCGGATCCTTGTAGTACTCGAGCGGGATGTCGCCCGCGCGCGCGATCTTGCCGATGACGCCGCAGCCGGGCTCGAGGGGCTTGCCCTGCTCGTCCAGCACCACCGTCCGTCCGATGCGCGAGACGGTGGGCCCGCCCTTCATGGCGGTCGCGCCCGCTTGCACCATCACCATGCCGTTGTTGCCGCCCTCGGACGAGCCGACCGCGTCGATCATCATGAGGCTCGGGAAGCGCTCGAAGAACTGGTCCTTCACCGACGGCGAGAACGTCGCCGCGCTCGACGTGAGGAGGTAGAGCGACGACACGTCCCAGCCGGCATCCGCCGCCTGGAGCGCCTCGACGAGCGGGCGCGCCATGGCGTCGCCGGTGATCATGATCGAGTTCACCTTCTCCGCCTGGACGAGATCCCACACGCGCCGCGCGTCGAACTTGCCCATCAGGACCACCCGGTTGCCGAGGAAGCTTTGCCCCATGACGGCCCACTGGGTGGCGCCGTGCATGAGCGGCGCGATGGGCAGGAACGTGAGCGGCACGCCGTTCTTCGCCTTCTCGACCATGAACTCCGGGCGGGGCGCGCGTTCGTTCGTCATGGGGTCGATGCCGCCCCCGAGGGCCATGAACACGTCCACGTGACGCCACACGACGCCCTTCGGCATGCCGGTCGTGCCGCCGGTGTACAGGATGTAGTGATCGCTCTCCGAGCGCGGCGTGAAGTCGCGCACCGGCGAGCCCGACGCGAGCGCGGCTTCGTACTCGACCGACCCGATCTTTGCGGAGTCCTCGCCGCTGCCGTCGTCGATCACGATCGTGTGCCGGAGCAGCGGCATGGCGTCCTTCACGCCCGCGACGCGCGGCGCGAACTGGCGCTGGTAGACGAGCGCCACGAGGTCCGCGTTGTCGAAGAGGTAGCGCAGCTCGTCCTCGACGTAGCGGTAGTTGATGTTGATCCACACCGCGCGCAGCTTGAAGACGGCCCAGGCGGTCTCCACCCACTCGACCGAGTTGAAGGCGTAGATGCCGACGTGGTCGCCGGGGCCGATGCCCTGCGCCGCCAGGTGGTGCGCGAGCCGGTTCGCGCGCTCCTCCATCTCCCGGTAGGTGCGGCGCTTGCCGTCGCAGACGAGGTACTCGCGATCGCCGAAGTGGTCGACCGCGTGCTCGAAGAGATCAGCGAGGTTGAACTCCACGACCGGACGTTAGACCACGGACCGAAGTCGGGGCTCAACTAGGCGCGAGGTAGCGGTCGATCACGCGGTGCATGTGGAGGATGTTGCCCTCCTGGCGGGGATTGAGGCGCAGCCCCTCGAAGCTGCGTGACTTCATGCCGAGCTGCGCCCGCACGATGTTCCGGTAGTCCTGGGTCGTGATCTCGCCCCAATCACGCGCCGTCCAGTCGGGAAAGAAGCGGCGCTCCGGCATCTGCCAGGGCTGCCCGGGCCGCGGCCACTCGAGCACCCACGTGTCCTTGATCGTGCTCTCGGGGTCGAGGCCGTTCGGGCGCACGCGGAAGAGGATCGCGCTGCCCGGGTAGATGGGGCCGACCACGTTCGGAAACCAGTAGACGTCGTCGGCGCTGGTCATGTGATCGGGCGTGAGGCCCGTGAGGTCGAACCCGCGCGACCGCATCAGCTCCATGCGGCGCTCCTGATAGACGGCGAGCAGGCTCTTCCCCGGCGGCGGCGCGGCGCGCAACTCCTCGACGAGCGCACGCTCGTCCTTCAGGAACGCGCCGCCGAGTCCGGCGACGAGCGCGGCCAGGATCTGGCCTTCGTCGACGTCTTCCGGTCGCAGGCCGAGGCGCGGGCTCGGACGGAGCTGGCGCCGCGCGCTCGCGAGCCGACCGTAGTGCGCGTGCGTGCGGAACTGCTCGTAGGCGAGGCTGGTGTCGTCGACCCACGGCAGCGTCTGCGGGTGCGTGCCCTGCACATGGTAGCCCTCGTTGAAGGCGTCGATGGCGGTCTTCCAGTTCGCGGGCAGGATCGTCGTCAGGTACGACCGGAAGCGCATCTCGTGCAGCCGGTACGGCGCCAGCAGCTCCGGCAGCGGATCCAGGAACCGGAGCAGCGGCTCCGCGTCGGGATCGAGGTTCACGAACACGAAGCCGCCCCAGGTGTCGACGCGCACCGCGCCGAGCCGCAAGTCCGCCGGCAGGTCGGGGAACTCGTGCCGGTCGACGACGTCGCAGAGGCGACCGTCGAGCGCGTAGCACCAGCCGTGGTACGGGCAGCGGATGCCTTCGGTCCGCACGCGGCCGTGCCCCTCCAGCAGGCGCGTGCCGCGGTGCAGGCAGGCGTTGAAGAACGCCCGCAGGTCTCCCGGCGCAGTGCGCACGACGAGGATCGACTGGTCGCCGATCGTGTACTCGACGTAGTCCCCGACCGCCCCCAGCTCCTCCTCGCGGCACGCGATCTGCCAGACCCGCGGCCACAGGCGCTCCATCTCGAGGTCGAGGAACGCGCGCGATGTATAGCGCTCCTTGGCGATGAGCCCGTCGCCGGCCACGGAACGACTCTAGGGCCGCGACGGCGGCACTGACAACCGTCGGGACGACGCCGTTTGACCTTCGCGAGGGGCGTTCGTAGAGGCAGGATGGAGGCAGGGACCCGGGGGAACCGGGGAGGACGGGGCGATGTGGAGGCGAGGGGCGGCTCCGGTGGGGCTCGTGGTTCTGGCGCTCCTGTGCGGCGGCGGCGTCGCGCGGGCGAGCAATCTGCGCCACGCGTACCGGACCTCGCCGGGCCTGCTCGGGCTCGAGTTCGCCGTCACGCCGGCCTACCAGAACGCCGTCGACACGATCCTCGAGCAGGCGGCGCGGAATCTCCCCATCCCGTCGATGTCGAGCGGCTTCACGTTCCGCTACGACGAGGACAGCGGCCGCTACGAACGCACCACCCAGACCTTCGCCGAGCCGTTCTTCACCGAGCGCGCCGATACCGTCGGCGACGACCTCTGGAGCTTCGACCTCGCCTTCCAGTGGATCCACTTCGACGAGTACGACGGCGACAAGCTCGGCGTCGATCCGTATCCGCTGAGCTACAGCCAGACGGCGATCGGCTTCAGCGCCACCCCGGAGCTCCGCTACACGATGGCGACGCTGAACGTCACCTACGGCGTCACGAACGACCTCGACGTGAACGTCGCCATTCCGATCGCCGGCCTCGACGCAGAGATCGTGGCACGTCAGACGACGCCGCACGGATTGCTCGTCGCCAGCGCCAGCAGCGAGTCGTTCCACATCGTCGGTCTCGCGGACATGCTGGTGCGCGTGAAGTATCGCCTCTTCGAGGCCGGTGGCTTCACGGGCGCGATCGGCGGCATCGCCCGCATTCCGACCGGCTCCCCGCAGGACGGGCTCGGCACGGGCTACGGCGAGCTCGGCCCCTACGCCGTCCTCTCGACGGTGTTCTTGGATGGCCTCATCGACTCCCACTGGGAGGCCGGGTTCGACGCGAACCTCGGCATCGCGAGCCACAGCTCGGGGCACTATGCGTGGGCGATGGATCTCCAGCCGTGCGCGTGGATGTCGTTCGGCGCCGAGCTACGCGGGCGGAGCGAGGTCGGCAACTGGCGCGCCGAGTCCTCGGTCTCGGGTCCGCACGTGACGCCGTCGGGCGTCCGGTCGGAGCCGTACCTCGGGGTCGACGCGCAGCGGAAAGACTACTTCGACACCACGCTCGGCGTGCGGATCCGCCTCTGGCATACGGTGCTGCTGTCGCTCGGCGTCTCGACGCCGATCAACGACGACGGCGTGCGCGACTCGGGGTGGAGCCCGATCGGCTCGCTCGAGGGAACGTTCTAGGGGAAGGTCGCGCCGCCGCCGGGCGTGCTCCGGAGCGACGCCGATCCGGCGGCGCACGCCTGGCCGATGCGAACCGCGACGCGCAGGTCCGGTGGTGTGAAGCGGGCCAGGTGCCGGATGAGGATGCTCATGCGCGCGCCGTCGGTCCGGCTCGTGAGGCCCATGTCGTTCAGGGGCGGGCAGAGCTGCGCGTGGTCGTCCCAGAATCCGTAGTGCTGCTTGAAGAGGCGCATCCAGTGCTCGCTCCCGAGCGTGCAGCACAGAAGCGGGCCTCCCGAGTCCGCGAGCGCCACCAAGACGTCGGTGTGGAGCGGATCGACGACCTCGAGCCCGGGGCCGCCGAGCTG
>DATJZY010000136.1 GCA_035577985.1 Candidatus Eisenbacteria bacterium | reverse complement strand
CCGCCTCGTCCCCCACCTCGCGCCGCAACGCTCCCGCCTTCGGCGTCTCGCTCTCTAGCGAATAGCTTCGTCGTGACGGCGTAGGGTTTCTGCCGCAAAACGCGCGCTCTGCGCTGGGCGACGTCACGCGGCGGTGCAGCGGCGCCGCGACGCGAGGTCGGGGGCGAGGCGGACGCGCCTGCGTAGCAGCGCGACGAAATGCCGGACCGAGACGCCGCGTGTGTGTTGTCGCGCGGCGAAGCCGAAGCCGAAGCCTCGCCCCCGACCTCGCGGCACCGACACCGAGCCCTAGCGCCCCGCGACCTCACCCAGCGCCGCGAGCAGCGCGTCGATCTCCTCGTCGGTGCCGACGCTGATGCGGAGCGCGTCACCGAGGCCGTGCGACGTGAAGTGGCGCACCAGGATGTCACGTGCGGCGAGCGCGCGGGCGATCGGCCCCTGGTCGATGCCCTTCCTGCGCGCCAGCACGAAGTTCGCGGCGCTGTCGGGAACGGCGTAGCCGAGGGCGCGGAGCGCGCTCGTGAGCCGCGCGCGCGTCCGACGCACCCGTTCCAGATTGGCGCGTGCGGTCTCCTGATCGGCGAGCGCCGCCGTCGCCGCGGCCTGCGAGAGACGGTTCAAGTTGTAGGAGTCCTTCACCGTCCGCAGGCCGCGCAGGAGCTCGGGATCGGCGAACGCGAGCCCCACCCGCAGGCCCGCCAGCGAGTACGACTTCGAGAGCGTGCGCAGCACGACCACGTTGGGCAGCCGTCCGACGAGCCCGAGCGCGTGCGAGGAAGCGAAGTCGACGTAGGCTTCGTCGACGACCAGCACGCCGGCGATCCGGCGCGCGAGCGCCTCGATCTCCGCCGTCGGCACCAGCGTGCCCGACGGCGAGTTCGGGTTGCACAGGAACGTGAGCTTGGCGCCGGCGCCGGCGAGACCGGCCGGCAGCGACCAGTCGTCGGGCCACGGGATCTCGACCGGCTCGCCGCCCTGCACCGCGACCAGCGTCTCGTAGAGGCTGTAGGTCGGGACGGGAAACGCGACCCGCTCGCCCGGATCGACGAGCGCGCGCAAGAGAAGCGCCAGCAGCTCGTCCGACCCGTTGCCGGCCATGACGTGGTCCACGGGAACGCCGTAGAGCCGTGACGCCGCGGCGCGAAGCGCGGTCGCCTCGGGGTCGGGGTAGAGGCGCACGCGCTCGTCGACGGCGTCGCGCAGCGCGCTCAGCACGGCCGCCGACGGCGGGTACGGGTTCTCGTTCGTGTTGAGCTTCACGACCCTCCGCCCGGCAGCGGGCTGCTCGCCGGGCGTGTACGGCGGGACGGCCCGAACGGCGGGGCGCAGCCAGTCGGCGGGACGCGGCATGCGCCTCGTGTACGGGGCGGTCGGCGCCGGCGCAACCGCTGCGCCGGCCGTGCGGCACTCGGTCAGCTCGCGCGACGAAGCGATCCCGCCGCCGGCTTCAGGTGACGTTCCGTCACCTCGATGGCGAGCCGCTCGCGATCGGGAAGACCCGTCAGCACGTCGACCAGCTGCACCCACCGCTCGCGATCGGCGCTGGCGAGCTCGTAGAGCCGGATCGCGTTGTCGACGTCCTTGCGGCGCAGATGGTCGTCGGCGATCGCGAGCATCCGCTCGCGCGGCAGCGGCACGCCGCCCACCTCGCACACGTGGACGACGTCGGGGATGCGGCTGCGCTCCATCAGACGCTCCGCGAGCAGCGTCCAGTCGGTCGCCTCGACGGCCTCCGCGTTGCGGACGAACAGACGCATGGCCGCATCCAGGAAACCCCGATCGAGGTAGCGGCGCCCGACGAGAACCTCGGACGACTTCGTTGGCATTTGGTGCTCACCTCCTCGTGCTGCACTGCACGACCGCGGCACCTCCACACTGGATGTCAACGTAATGACACGCTCGGAGCCACGCAAGCGCGTCCGCCATGCGGGGGCGCAACGCTCCTCAAGTGGGGGTGGGACGGTGCCGATAAGCCTGCAGACGCCCGAGATGCCCGCCAAGCTCAACATCACGTACAGCGCGTACCGCGAGCTCGAGATGATCCCCCAGTCTCCGCTGCGCGCGATCGGCGAGGCGATCATCGGGTTGGCCGACGACCCCCATCCTCCGGGCTCTGCGGTCCTGCAGGGCGTGGGCGGGTGTCACTACCTCGCGATCGACGACTACTACATCCTGTACCACGTCGACGACGAGGACGGCCTGACGGTGCTGGGCGTGCTCCAGGGCCCGTACCACCCGCTGCACTGAGCGTCTTTCTCCTTGCTCCGCGCCGCGACCGCTGGGTACGCTGCGCGCATGCGGCACCCGATCCTCGTCGCGCTGATCCTCGCAGGGGCCATGGCACAGGGCGCCCTCGCGACGCCCGTGCGCATGTTCGTCGTCGGGCACAAGCTCCGGCTCGACGATTCGCTCACCTACCAGACGTTCCACGACAAGATGGCCGCGATGATGGATGCGACCTTTCCCGGCCGCTCGTCGCTCGTCCAGGCGGGGGTCGACGACGTCGCGACGCACCTCGCACCCGTGGATCCCACGGCGCCGCCGAACGCGCTGGTCGTGTTCCCCGAGGACACGGGCCTGCTCGCCGCCTTCATCGGCAGCCGCGGCGCCGTCCCGCGCGCGCAGCCGAACACGACCTTCGCGATCTTCAACCTGATCCTCAGCTACGCGAACCAGTTCAGCTACTACCAGACCAAGTTCCCCGGCCAGCCGCAGATCCGTTACGGCGTGCTCGCGATCACCGACACCTTCTATCGCGGCGTGTACGAGACCTTCCGGGAGCTCGCCATGACCCACGGCGTGTATCTCGCGGTCGGGGCCAACCTCGCGCCGGCACGCCGGGTCGAGGAAGCGGACGATCCAGCGCTGGTGGCGCTGCTGCGCGATCCCGACGAGCCCACGCGCACGTACGCGTACGAGGCGACGTCGCCGCTCGCCGTCAACACGACCTTCGTCTTCGCCCCCGACGGCGAGGTGCTGGTTCCGGACGGCGCCGGCGGCACGCTGCGCGCACCGTCGGAAACCGGCGGGCAGCTCCGTGGCTCGACGAACAAGGCGTACTTGACGCCGATCGAGCAGCCGCCGCCGGGCAACGCCGCCGGGCTCGCGCTCGCCACCGGGCCGGTGCGCGACATGGAAGTCCTGGGGACGCCCGTCGGCCGTCTCGGCATCGTGATCTCGAAAGACGCCTGGATGATCGACGTGAACGATCGCTTCGTCGCCAAGGGCGCGAACGTGATCCTGCAGCCCGAGGCGTTCGATTCCTGGGGCTTCACGACCACCGAATGGTCGCCCGATGTCTTCAAGGAGGGCGGCTTCGCGAACCTGCAGAAGAACCCGGAGTGGGTCGCGAACCTCGACGGGAGCCTCACGGGCAACCTCTTCGAGATCACCTTCGACGGCCAGAGCGCGATCATCGGACGCAAGCAGAAGACCGACCCCGGCCCGCTCTCGAGCTCGAACGCGTGGATCGGTCAGAATCCCGACACGGGCTTCCGCGCCATCGGGCCGTGGATCGAGGACGATCCGGGCATCGCGAGCCCCGGGCTCGGCCTCGCCGCGCGGCGCGATGCGCTGGCCGCGGACGGGGCATTGCTCCCGCCGACCTCCGCCGTCGCGTGCAGCGGCCCGCTCGCCGCCGGCGCGTGCAGGAACGGCTACCGCGAGGCGGTGGTGTGGGCCGACGTCGACGTGCCGACGTCGGCGGTGACCGCCCAGATCGACCCCGTGCGCGAGGCGCCGCCGGCCTTCTCGCCCGCCGTCCTGGCGAGCGGCGTGCAGGCGATGCCGGTCGGCCAACACGCCCCGCGGATCGCGACGCGCGGGCGTCACGTCTACGTCGTCTGGCACCAGGACGAGGGCGTCGGGAGCGGCATCTATCTCGCCGCGAGCCACGACGGCGGACAGAGCTTCAAGCCGCCCGTCCGGGTGAGCGACAACGACTTGGGATCCACGACGGAGCTCAACCCGGCCATCGCGGTTCGCGGCGGCCGCGTGATCGTGGTCTGGCAGCAGTTCGTGTCGCGCGGCGACGACGACGCCGGCCGGATCATGTTGGCGCGCCTGTCCGGCAGCGGGCGCAAGCGCGGGACCGACGTCCGCGTCGACGACGTCGACGGCGTGGGCAAGTGGATGCCCGCGGTCGCGTTCGCCGGCACGCGGCCGGTGGTCACGTGGATCGACGAGCGCGACCTCGGCCCCGAGGGCGAGCCACTGGAGCACGTCTACGCCGCCCGCGGCTTCCCCAGCGCGAGCGCCTTCGAGCCCGCCGTGCGGGTCGACGGCGGCGGCGTGGGCGATCCGCTCGCCCTGCACAACGACAACAAGTGGTCGCCGGCCATCACGGCCACGAAGTCGTCGGTGTACATCGCGTGGACCGACTTCCGGAACTACAACTGGGACGTGTTCACCGCGCACTCGATCGACGGGGGCCGCACCTTCGCCCCGAACGTCCGTGTCGACGACTTCGCCGGCTTCGAGCGGATCAACGAGCGGCCGTCGATCGCCGCCGACACGGACGGGCGACTCCACGTGGCGTGGACGGACCTGCGCGCCCGCGAGCCCGACACCAACGTGTTCTACGCCCGCAGCGCCGACGGCGGGCAGACGTTCTCGCCGAACCGCCAGCTCGACGACTCGAAGCAGGGGTTCCTCCCCGACACCGACACGCCGACCAACCAGTGGTATCCGAGCCTCGCCGCGGACCGCGGCAACCTGTTCGTCGCCTGGCAGGACAACCGGCTCGGCAACAACGACGTGTTCTTCGCGACGAGCCTCGACGCCGGCAACACCTTCCTCGCCTCCGAGCGGGTCGACGACACGGGCACCGGCACGAGCGAGCAGACGCGGCCGAGCCTCGCGATCGGCGGCAAGGGGGCCAAGCGCACCTGCTACGTCGCGTGGGAGGACGACCGCAACGGCGACCGCGACATCTACGTCGCCCGCCGCGCCTGCGGGAGCTGATCACTCCGCGTAGCCGAGCGCCTTCAGCCGGTCGCGATCCGCGTCGTCCGACGACTCGCTCGCCGCGCTCCGGGTGCCCTCGAGGCGCCGGCGCAGCTCGGCCAGTGCGCGCAGGCGATCGGGCGGCGCCGGCAGCCCGTGCTGCTCGCCGAAGTCGGTCGTGAGGTCGTACGCCACGCTGCGTTCGTCGTCGCCGCGGCGCATGGCGACGAGCGCCCGACCGCCGGTGACGAGCGCGTCGGCCTCCCCATAGCGGTAGATGAGCTGGCTCAGCACGTCGTCGCGTTCCTGCGGCGGCGACAGGAGGCTCGTCCCGATGCCGGCGGCCGCCGGCGGAAGCGGGATCCGCGCCAGCCCCAGCAGCGTCGGCAGCAGGTCGACGTGCATCACCGGCGTCGCGACGCGCGCGCCCGCCGCAGCGTGCGCCGGATAGCGCAGGAGCAGCGGCACGTGGATCAGCTCGTTGTAGACCGACTGGCCGTGGCCCCAGTTGCGGTGGTCGTAGAACTCCTCGCCGTGGTCCGCCGTCACGACGACGGCCGTCGTGCGCGCGAGGCCGAGCCGGTCGAGCGCCGCCAGGAGACGCCCGACCTCGGTGTCGGCGTACAGCACGTCGCCGTCGTAGCGCGCCACCAGGTCGGCGAGGTCGGCGGCGGGCAGCGGCTCGCCCTCCTCGAAGAAGAGGTAGCTCTTGCGGGGGTAGTTCTTCACCGGTGCGTGCGAGCGATCGGGTACGAAGCGATCGAACGGCGGCGGCGGATCGTACGGGTGGTGGGGGCTCATCATGTGGACGTAGAGGAAGAACGGCCGATCGTGGTGCGCGGCGAGCCAGCGCTCCGCCTCGTCGACGAGCCGCGTGTCGCGCGCCGTCGTCGAGAGCTCGCCCAGCACGAGGTACTTCACCCGGTTGTAGACCTGCATCCGCCCGCCGGGCAGCTGCGAGAGACGTTTCAGCACCGTCATGAAGAGCGTGACCCGGGTGAAGCGCTCGTCGTAGAGCGAGTAGAAGTCGGATACCCCTTGGTCGAAGCCGTATTCCGGCGTGACCCACGGGTTGCCGGAGAGTACGGCCGTTCGATACCCGTTCGCGGCGAGCAGCTCCGCGATCGTCAGCTCCGCGTCGGGGATCCTGGACCGCTCGTACAGGGTCTGGTGCTGCACCGGGAAGCGCCCCGTGAAGAGCGATGCCGTCGACGGCTTCGTCCAGCTCGACTGCGCGAACGCGCGCTCGAAGAGCGTTCCCTCCCCCGCCAGCCGATCGAGCGCGGGGCTGGTGGGACGACCGTAGCCGTAGCAGCCGAGGTGGTCGGCGCGCAGCGTGTCGATCACGATCACGAGGAAGCTCGGCAGCTCACGATCCGGCGCCGGGCCCGAGGTGCCGGGTGGACGCGTTCCAGCGAGCGGACGAACGGCACCGAAAGCGCCGACGGCGAGCAGCGCGAGGCCGATGACCGCGACCGAGACCGGGACCCGCCGGGCGCAGACGGCGCGCAGCGGAACGAACGCGAGGGCCGCCGCGGCGATGCATCCGGCGACCATCCACGGTCGCCACGGCGAGAGCGGCGTGAGGGCACGCAGCCACGTCTCGACGACGAACAGGCATCCGCCCGCGGCGAGGATCGCGGCGCGGGTCGTCCCGCGCGAGCGACGAAGCACACCGGCCAGCACGAGCGTCGCCACGCCGGTCGCGGCGAGGTAGAGCCCGAGCAGCCAGCTCACGGACGCCGCCGTGAGACTTCCCGGCGCCCGCAACGCCACCTGCCAGCAGTCGACGAGCGCGAGGACGACTGCGGAGACGAGCACTACCCGCTCTCGTCCGCGAGCGTGCTCGGATCGCGCGGGTGGACGCGGATGCGCTTCCAGCGCGCGAGCAGCACCTTGCCGGCGGGGAACCGCAGCGGCTTCGACACGTCACGCGCGCGACACCAGTGGACGTCCACCTTGCCGGCGTCGCGCGCCTTCGAGTACCACGCCGCCAGTCCCGCCGCCTTCTCGAGCACCGGCCCCGGCAGCGCCGGCAGCTTGTCCGGATTGCGCACGACCACGTGGCTGCCCGAATGCCCGGACACGTGGAACCAGAAGTCTTCGGGCTCGGCGACGTCGAACGTGAGGACGTCGTTCTGCTCGTCGCCCTTGCCGACGAGCACGGTGAAGCCCTCGACCTCGAGCGCGCGATACGGTCTACCCTTGCTGGCCACCCGTCACACGCCGACGAAGTAGCCGCCGTCGGCCGACAGCACCTGTCCCGTGATGCCGCCGGCCGCGGGGGACGCGAGAAAGACGGCGAGCGGCGCCACCTCCTCGGGCTCCAGGATGCGGCGCTGCGCGGCGAGACCCTCGGCGTGCGCCTTCGCCTCGTCCGCCGTGCGCCCGGTCGCGGCGCCCACGATGCGCCAGTCGACGAGGCGCGTGTTCGTCCATCCCGGTCGCAGGCAGTTGACGGTGACGCCGCGCTCGCCGACCTCCATCGCGAGCGCGCGCGTGAACCCGACCAGCGCGTGCTTGGCGGCCGTGTAGGCCGAGAGGCCCGAGGCACCGACGAGCGAATAGCCCGACCCGACGTTGATGATGCGCCCGTAGCCGCGCGAGAGCATGGGGCCGAGGGCGGCCTTCGCGGCCCAGTAGCACGAGGTGAGGTTCAGGACGACGGTGGCGTCCCAGCTCGCGTCGTCGTGCGTCTCGACCCACAGCGCGCGCGGGTCCGAGGAGAGCACGACCGGCCCGCCGGCGTTGTTCACGAGGACGTCGAGGCGCCCGAGCTCGCGACCCGCGCGTTCGACGGCGGCGGCGACCTGCGCCCGATCGATCATGTCGGCCGGCACGGCGAGCGCGCGACGTCCCTTGGACCGGATCTCGTCCGCGACGCTCTCGAGCTCGCTCGCCGTGCGCGCGGTCACCGCGACGTCGGCGCCGGCGTCGGCCAGCCCGAGGGCGATCGCGCGCCCGATCCCGCGCCCGCCGCCGGTGACGAGCGCGGTGCGGCCCGCGAGCGAGGTCGTCATCGACGTTCGGCCCGCTCGAGACGTTCCTGCAGGATGCCGCGCCGCCGCGCCCGCTCGCGCCGCTCCATCTCGCGATCGCGCACGAGCGGCAGCAGCTCGTCGATGGCGGCAGCGACCTCCTTCTTGCGCGGCGTGCCGGCCGGCTCGAGCTCGTCGACCTTCTGGAAGTGGCTGAGCGCCTGTTCGAGATCGCCGCTCTCACGGGCGGCGATGGCCAGGTGATAGAACCCGTCGGCCTGCTCGCCCTTGCGCCCGAGGCTGAGGCCCAGCAGCCGCTGCGCCTCCTCGCGGTCGGGATCGAGCGACACGGCGCGCTGGAATTCCTTGAGCGCGCCGGCGTCGTCACCGGCGTCGGCGAGCGCCTTGCCCAGCTCCATGTGTGCGAAGGCGTCGCTCGGATGCGTGGCGAGGTATTTCCTCAGCACGGTTTGCGCCTGGGCCGTCGACTTGAGGGCCACATACACGCTGCCGAGCGGGCGGTCGACGCGCGGCCCGAAGCCGAGGTCGCGGCTGCGCTCGAGCGCCAGGCGCGCGGCCTCGAACTGCCCGACCGACTGATAGACGCGGCCGAGCAGGAATTGCGCCTCGGCGTCGTTCGGAGCCTTCTCGGCGCGCCGCCGGTACTCGGCGATCACGACGTCGGGCGGATCGGTCTTGGCGCGCACGACGGCCTGCACCTCGGCCAGCTCGGGGCTCGCTGCAGGGCGGCCGCGCGGCGTCTTCAGCTTCTGCGCGTCGATGATGCTCTCGACGTGCGCCACGCGCTCTTCGGTGACCGGGTGGGAGAGCATGTAGGGCGGGACGCCGGCCGGGTTCACGCGCTGCTCGACGAGGAGCTGCTTGAAGAAGCTCGCGAGCGAATGCGGGTCGTAGCCTGCCTGGCTCATGGTACCGAGCCCGAGGTAGTCGGCCTCCTGCTCGAACTCGCGCGAGTACTTGAGCTGCGCCGTCTGCGCCGCCGCGATGGCACCCGCGCCGAGCACGGGGTTCACGACCGAAAGCAGGACGCCCAGGAGCGCCGCCGCCGTCCACACCGTTCCGGTGGCCTGCTGGCGCACGATGTGGTGCCCGCGGACGTGCCCCATCTCGTGGCCGAGCACGCCCGCGATCTCGTCGTCGCTCGCGGCCTTTTCGAGGAGCCCGGCGAACACGAACACGTAGCCGCCGGGCACCGCGAACGCGTTGATCGACGGGGACGCCACTACGAAGAAGTGGTAGTCGAACTCCTGCGGCCCGAGGGTCGCGACCAGGCGGTTGCCGAGCCCCTCCGTAAACGCCGTCACCGCCGGATCCTCGATCAGCGGGATCTGCGAGCGCGCCTCGAGCAGGAAGCGACGGCCGAGGTCGCGCTCGGTGTTGCCGGCGAGCGCCGGCTGGGCGAGCAGCACCGCGGCGCACGCGAGCGCCAGGACCGGACGGCGGCGTCTCATCGCCGATAGACGCCCCGTGCGACGTCCTTCGCGAAGTACGTGATGACGACGTCTGCGCCGGCGCGGCGGATCGCGGTCAGCGTCTCCTCGACGACGCGCGCCTCGTCGAGCCAGCCGTTCGCCACGGCGGCCTTGATCATCGCGTACTCGCCGCTCACCTGGTACGCCGCGACCGGATATCCCGTGCGATCCTTCACGCGGCGGATGACGTCGAGGTACGGGAGGGCGGGCTTCACCATCACCATGTCGGCGCCTTCCTCGATGTCGAGCGCGACCTCGCGCAGCGCCTCGTCGCCGTTGGCCGGATCCATCTGGTAGCCGCGGCGATCGCCGAACGCCGGGGTCGACTCCGCGGCCTCGCGGAATGGGCCGTAGAACCCGGAGGCGAACTTGGCCGCGTACGAGAGGATGGGCACGTGCGACAGGCCGGCACCGTCGAGCGCGCGCCGGATGGCGCCGACCCGGCCGTCCATCATGTCCGAGGGCGCCACGATGTCGGCGCCGGCGCGCGCGTGCGCGAGCGCCTCGGCGGCGAGCAGCTCGAGCGTCGGGTCGTTCTCGACCTCGTCGCCGCGCAGCACGCCGCAATGGCCGTGGTCGGTGTACTCGCATAGGCAGACGTCGGTGACGAGCACGAGCCCGGGCGCCGCCTTGCGGATCGCTTCGAGCGCGCGGGGAATGATGCCGTCCGGTGCGACCGCGCCGCTGCCGCGCGCGTCCTTCGTCTCCGGAATGCCGAACAGCAGCACCGCGGACACGCCGAGGTCGACCAGCCGGCGGCACTCCTCGGCCGCGCGGTCGATCGAGAGCTGCGCCACGCCCGGCATCGAGCCGACCGGGTTCTCGACCTTGGTGCCTGGAACGACGAAGAGTGGCTGTACGAGCTGCTCGGCCACGACGTGCGTCTCGCGAACGAGTCGCCGCAGGGCCTCGGTGCGGCGGAGCCGGCGCGGACGGTACAGGGGGAAGCGGCTCATCCAACGCCTCCGCTTAGTGGATCACTCCCGGCTTTGCAAAAATGTGCCGCGATCGCGTGCGCGAGGGCCGACGCGGTGTACGACGCGGGGACGACGTCGACGCGCAACCCGACCTCGCGTGCGGTCTCCGCCGTGACGGGACCGATGCACGCGACGAGCGGGCGGCCGTGCAGGCCGAGCGTCGCGATCGCCTCGGGACCGAGCAGCGTGGCGAAGTTCCTGACCGTCGAGCTCGACGTGAAGGTCAGCACGTCGAGGCCGCCTTCCACGAGTGCGGCACGAAGCCCCGCCGCGTCGGTCGCGGGCGGCACGATCGCCCGGTACGCGATCACCTCGTCCACCGCGGCGCCGCGCGCGCGCAGCGTGTCGGGCAGGATGGCGCGCGCGCCGGCGGCGCGCAGCAGGAGGACACGCCGTCCGCGCACGTCGGCATCGCCGAGCGCATCGAGCAGTCCCTCGGCGCGAAAGTCCTCGGGGACGACGGCGGGACGCACGAGGTGGCGCTCGAGCTCGGCGGCCGTCTCGGGACCGATGGCGGCGAAGCGCGTGCCCGCGAGCTCGCGCACGTCGCGCCGCAGCGCCGCCAGACGATCGAAGAGCACCCGCACGCCGTTGACGCTCGTGAGAACGATCCAATCGTAGCTGCTCGCGGCGACGACCGCCCGGTCGAGGGCCGCAGCGTCGGCCGGCGGCGCGATCTCGATGGTGGGCGCGACCACGACCTCGGCCCCGAGGTCCTCGAGCAGTGCGGCCAGCTCGCCCGCCTGTGCGCGCGGACGGGTGACGAGAATGCGGCGTCCGACGAGCGGCCGCTCCTCGAGCCAGGCGACCTGCTCCCGGAGCGCCACCGTGGCGCCCACGACCACGACGGCGGGGGGCCGCAGGCCCGCTTCCGCGACGCGTGATGCGAGCGTCGCCGCCGTCGCGACGACGGTACGCTGGCGGCCGGTGGTGCCACGTTCGATCGCCGCCGCGGGCGTGGCCGGATCGAGCCCGTGCGAGACCAGCGCGGCACCGATGGCCGGCAGGTGCTTCATCGCCATGAGGAAGACGAGGGTGCCGCCCTGGCGCGCGAGCGCGTCCCACGGCAAGCCCGCCGCGGCGTCCGCGCCGTCCGCCGGGCGGCACGCGAGGTGACCCGTGACGATCGTCACGAGCGACGCGTGATCGCGATCGGTCGCCGGGATGCCGGCGTACGCCGGCACCGCGAGCGCCGAGCTCACGCCGGGGACCACTTCGAAGGCGATGCCCGCGCGCCGCAGCAAGGCGGCCTCCTCCGCGCCGCGCCCGAACAGGAACGGGTCGCCGTTCTTGAGCCGCACGACGGTCTTGCCGGCGCGCGCGCGGTCGACGAGGAGCGCCCCGATCGCCTCCTGCGAGAGACGTCCCGGATCGCCGTGCGCGCGGCCCACGTCGACGATCTCGGCGTCCGGTCGGGCGTGCACGAGGAGCCGGCGCCCGACGAGGTCGTCGTGCACGACGACGTCGGCGGCGGCGAGATGACGCTGGCCGCGCAGCGTGAGGAGGCCGGGATCGCCCGGACCCGCACCGACGAGATAGACGCGCCCGCTCATCGCCCGAGCAACGCCCCCGCGCCACGGGCGAGGAGCCGATCGGCGAGCGCGCGCCCGATCGCGACTGGATCGTCCGCCGAGCCCTCGACCTCGTCCTCGAGCCACCGCGTCCCGTCCGGGTCGCTCACCTGCCCGCGCAGCCGGATGCGATCACCGACCGAGATCGCGTGGGCCGCGAGCGGCGTGTTGCAGTCGCCCCCGATGCCATGCAGGAACCCGCGCTCCGCGCCGACCTCGCGCGCCGAGCGCGCGTCATCGACCGCCGCGAGCACGGTGCGGGTCGCGGCATCGTCGGCTCGACATTCGAGCGCGAGCGCGCCCTGCCCCACGGCGGGCAGGAGCACGTCGGTCGGGAGCGGCCGCGCCGCGGGCTCGCTGATCCCGAGCCGCGCGAGACCCGCCGCCGCCAGCAGGATCGCGTCGAAGTCCCCGTCGCGCCAGCGCCGCAGGCGCGTGTCGACGTTCCCGCGCAGGATCGTGACGTCCAGATCGCGGCGCCGCGCGAGGAGCTGCACGCGCCGCCGGATGCTCGCGGTCCCCACCTTCGCGCCCGGCGCGAGCCCTGCGAGCGACCCGGCATGGCTCACCAGGACGTCGCGCGGGTCCTCGCGGCGCGGGATCGCGCCGACGACGAGACCCGTGTGCAGCGCGGCCGGCACGTCCTTCATGGAGTGCACGGCGCAGTCGATCGTCCCGGCGACGAGGGCCTCCTCGATCTCCTTGATGAACAGCCCCTTGCCACCGACTTGCGCGAGCGGCCCCTGCTGGAGCTGGTCCCCGGTCGTGCGAATGAGCACGAGTTCGACCGCGAGCCCCGGGTTCCGTGCCTCGAGATCCCGACGCACGAGATCCGCCTGGGCGCGCGCCAGCGCGCTCCCCCGGGTGCCGAGACGAAGTGACCGCGCCGCCATCGGGCTCAGGCGTCCTCGTCCGGATCGCGATCCCCCCCGAGACGGAAGAGCATCCGCGCCACCTCGACGTAGAGTGCCTCGTCCCGATCCGAGCCGCGGCGGCGTAGCTCGGAGAGCGGCGCGTGCAGGATCTTGTTGACGATCGCCCGGGTCAGACGCTCGACCGCTTCGCGCTGGCGCGGATCGAGCGACGCGCCAAGCGAGGCGAGGTAACGCTCGAGCTCGCCCTGACGGATATCCTCGATCTTCTCGCGCAGCGCGACCACCGTCGGCACGACGTCGAGCCCTTCCAGCCAGCGACAGAAGCTGTCGACCTCGGACTCGACGATCTGCTCGGCCGCCGTCGCCTCCTGGGCACGCGCGCCCTTGTTGTCGGCGATGACGCCCTCGAGATCGTCGATGTCGTAGAGGTACACGCCGTCGATCTGGTTGATGGCCGGGTCGAAGCTGCGCGGCACCGCGAGGTCGATGAGGAGCATGGATCGGCGCCGGCGCTCGCGCATCGCGCCCTCGACGTCACGGGAGCCCAGCAGGTAGCTGTCGCCGCCGGCGGCGCCGATCACGAGGTCGGCCATCGGCAGCGTCCGCCCGAGCTTCTCGAACGGCACGGCGATACCGCCGAGCTCCCCGGCGATCTCGCTCGCGCGCTCGAACGTGCGGTTCGCGACCATGAGCGTGCCCGTTCCGTGGTGCAGCAGCTGCCGGGCCGTGAGCTCGCCCATGGCGCCGGCGCCGACGAGCAGGGCCGTCTTGTCCTGGAAACGATCGAAGATCTCCTTGGCGAGCTGGACGGCGGCCGATCCGACCGAGACCGCGCGCGCCGCGATGCCGGTCTCGCTCCGGACGCGTTTGGCCACCGAGAACGAGCGATGGAAGCACCGGTGCAGGACGCGTCCCGACGCGCCGACCGATGCCGCGAGGGCGTACTGGTCCTTCAGCTGCCCCAGGATCTGCGGCTCCCCCACGACCATCGAGTCGAGGCTCGCCGCGACGCGGAAGAGGTGCCGGACCGCCTCGCGGCCACGGTACGTATAGAGCCGTCCGGCGAGCGTATCGGGCGCGACGCCGTGCTCCGCCGCGAGGAAGCCGGGGATCGCCGCCGCCACCTCGTCGCCGGCGGGCCCGCACGCGACGACCTCGACGCGGTTGCAGGTCGAGACGATGACGCTCTCCTGGATCGCGGGATGGGCGACGAGCCCGCGCAGGGCCGGCTCGAGTCGTCCGTTCGCGAACGCGACCTGCTCCCGCACCTCGACCGGCGCGGTGTGATGGGAGAGGCCGACCAGGACGATCTCTTGCGACACTAGAACGCCTTGCCGTGGATACCGAGCCCGAGGACGTTGACGCCGACGAGCGACATGACGAGCACCGCGAAGCCCGCGATGGTGAGCTGGGCCGCCCAGCGGCCGCGCCAGCCGGCGGTCATCCGGCCCTGCAGCAGCACGACGTAGAGCACCCACACGAACAGCGTGAAGAGCAGCTTCGGATCGCGCGCCCACACACCGGCCCAGACCTCGTGGGCCCACACGATGCCGCTGGTGATGCCGAGCGTGAGCAGCACGAGGCCCCACTTGAGGCACGTGTGGCTCACGCGATCGAGCGTCTCGAGCGACGGCAGATGCCGCAGGGCGCGCCGCCCGCGATGAACCTTCAGCCGCCGCTCCTGGACGAGATAGAGCAGGCTCGCGCTGAAGGCGAGAGCGAACACCGCGTCGCCGAGGAAGGAGAGACCGACGTGCACCGGCAGCCAGACGCTGCGCAGCTCGGGCGGCAGCGGCTGCGCTCCGCCCTTCAACGCGACGGCGCTGAACGTGAGACCGAACGCCAGGGGCGACACGACGGCGCCGAGGGCGACGAGCGGGGCCCGGAGCTGGACCAAGAGGAAGACACCGACCAGCAGGAGCGCCAGGAACGACAGGGCCTCGCCGAAGTTCGTGACCGGGACGTTGCCGACCGTCTGACTGCGCAGCGCGAGGCCGGCGGCGTGCGCGACGAAGCCCGCCGACAGGAGCCACCGCAGCGCCCGTCCCGGGAGATCGTGGCGCACCGAGATGCCGACCAGGGCCGCGACCGTGGCCATGAGGTAGAAGAACGCGGCACCGCGCAGCAGGAGCAGCTCCACGTCTCACCCCTCCCCGAGCGCGACGCCGAGGTGCTCGAGCGTGCACGACTCGCCTGCGACGCGGGCGAGGAGCCGGTCGACCGCCTCACGCTCGCGGGCGCGGACGAGGTCCAGGAGATCCGAGTCGATGAGCCGCACGATCACGTCGGCTCGATCCGGAGCCCCGTGCAGGGTGCGACGGACCGCACCGAGGATCGCCACGTAGGGGGCGTACTCGGGTCCGAACATGCGCTCCAGATCCCGCCGGACGCGGGCCGAGAGACCGGGGCTCGCTCCGCCGGTGCCGACGGCGACCTGCAGCTCGCCCCGCGTCACGACCGCCGGCGAGATGAACGTGCACGCCTCGGGCGCGTCGACGACGTTCAGGAGCACCCGCTCGCGATCGGCCTCGGCCCGCAGGCGTGCGATCGTCCCCGGGTCGCGCAGCGAGGCGTAGACCACGAACGCCCCGGCGAGGTCGCCTTCCCGGTAGGATCGCCGCTCGAGGGTCACGGCCCCGGTGCGGGCGAGCTCGGCGAGCCCGGGGGTCACCGACTCGGCGATCACGACCACCTCCGCCCCGGCCGCGCGGCAAGCGTCGACCTTGGCTTCCACGACCACGTCACCGCCGATCACTACGCACTTCCTCCCCTCGAGACGCAGGAAGACCGGGTGGGTGCGCATCCCCAAAATGCTACCAGATGCGTCACCCCGAGGCAGCCGGTGCCCTGCGGGCTCCGGGCGCTCGGGGTCTCAGGTCCGGCCGGGGATCTTGAGGACCTGCCCGCGGCGTATGCTCTGGGAGCCCTTGAGGCCGTTCGCGGTCTTGAGGCTCGCGACGCTGACCTTGTAGCGCGCCGCGATCTCGGAGAGCGTGTCACCCTTGCCCACCCGGTGGGCGGTGGCCATACCGCTCTTGCTGCTGCTGCTGCGGCGCGACGGTGGGGCGGGTGCCGACACCCGGACCACGCGTTGCTCGGCCCCGAACTCGGCCACGCGCTCCTCGAAGCCCGATGCGCCGCTCACCGGAACGCGTAGGTCGTAGCCGCCCGGGATGTTCCGGCGTCCGTCGATGACCGGGTCCATGAGGGCGGGGTTCAGCGCGACGAGCGTCTCGCGCTCGGTGTGGGCGAGCCGCGCCGCGACCTCGATGCCGACCGGGCGGTCGAGCGAGACGACGCGCGAGGGCTCCCGGCGCTCGGGCTCGAGCTTTCCGAAATAAGCCTCATGATGCTTCTCGACGTCGAGCGCGGCCACGAACTCGGCGTAGAAGTTGCGCGACGCGAAGCCGAAGGCCGGGCCGTGATAGCGCTCGACGATCACGCCGATGTCGGTGGTGCCCGTCTCCTCGATCGCGCGCCGGATGCCACCGGGGCCGTGGTTGTAGGCGGTGATGGCGAGCGGCCAGGCCTCGTCGAGCTGCTCGTAGTTGTGCCGCAGGAAGCGGGCCGCCGCGCGCGTCGAGGCGATGGGATCGCGGCGCTCGTCGACGAGGGCGCCGACGTTCATCGAGTAGATCCGCCCCGTGGCGGGCATGAACTGCCAGATCCCCGCCGCGCCCACCTTGGAGTAGGCCTCGACGTTGAAGCACGACTCGACCAGGGGCAGCCGGGTGAGCTCGGTCGGCAGGCCCTCCTCCCGGAAGATACGCTCCATCTCCGGAAAGTAGCCGTGCGCCACCTGGATGCCGTAGGCGAACTTCTCCCGCAGGCCCCGCTGGCTGCGCACGCGCTCGACCGCGTCGAGGAACTTGTCGGGGTTCCGATCGCCCTTGAAGAGGTCGAAGATCCCCTGCTCCTCGGCCGAGAGGTCCTTCGGGTTGGAGCCGGCCTGGTGCAGGCGCCGCAGGATGCCGCGCACGCGGGTGACCTCGACCTCGGAGGCGTACCGCATGTAGTCGTCGAGCTCGCCCGGGCTCATGCCCTCGGCGTTCGCGCTCACGTCGACGACCGAGTAGATCTTGTCGAGGTCGGCGGTGTCGTGCACAACGGCCTGCGAGCGCGAGTACACGCCGAAGGTGTTGCGCCAGAAGCGGACCTGCGACTCCAGCGAAGCCGGACGAGGGAAGGGTTCGGCGCCGGCGGCGGGCGCCAGGTGGAATATGATGGCTGCTAGAATCGCAGAAGATACGACACGCATGCTGGCCTCCAGCCCATCCACCTGCACCCACGTGGATCGTACCAAAGCGTTCTGAAGAGAGTCAAACAAATCGGCTGCGTGGCAGCGCTCTGCGTAGCCTGTGAGGTGTGCGCCAGCGGGTGCCAGACGGCGCCTCCACCGGCGCGCGGCCTGGTCGTGGCGCTCGAGAGCGATCCGCAGAGCCTCGATCCCCGCTTCGGCGTCGACGCCGCGACCTCGCGCCTGGCCGATCTGCTCCACGTGGCGCTCACGCGCACCGATGCGCACTTCCAGCGGGCGCCCGAGCTCGCCCGCTCGTGGACCCGGCCCGACGACCGCACGATCGTTTTCCACTTGCGCGACGACTTCCGCTTCACGACCGGCGAGCCCGTGCGCGCGGGCGACGTGCGGGCGACATACGAGGCGGTGCGGGACCCCGCCGTGGCGTCCCCGCGCCGGGCTACCCTCCAGGAGGTCGACGCCATCGAGACGCCCGACGATCTGACGGTCGCCGTCCGCCTCCGCACCCCCGACGGGGCATTCCTGGACGCGACGGGCCTGCCGATCCTGCCGGCCGGGCACGCCCGCGACCCGACCGAGGTCACCGTCGGGGCCGGGCCCTACGCCCTCGCCCTGGCCCGACGCGGCGACCGCATCGTCCTGGCGCCGAACCCCCACTATCCCGGGGGACCCGCCCGCATCGATCCCCTCGTGCTGCGGATCGTGCCGGATGCGGTGGTCCGGGTGCTCGAGCTCGAGCGCGGCGGTGTCGGCCTGCTGCAGGACATCCTCGAACCCGAGCTGCTCGATCGACTGCGCGCCCAGCCCGGGCTGGCGGTGAGCGAAAACCCCGGGTCGAGCTTCGCGTACCTGGCGCTCAACCTGCGCGATCCCCGGCTCCGCGACCGCCGGGTGCGGCGGGCGATCGCCATGGCGATCGACGACGACGCGCTCTTGCGTTGGCTGGTCGGGGGCGCGGGTCGTCCGGCGACCGGTCTGCTCGTTCCCGAGCACTGGGCCTATGCCGCGGTGCCTCGCATCCGCCACTCGCCCCGGCGTGCGCGCCGCCTCCTCGATCGCGCGGGCCTCGTCGATCCGGATGGGTCGGGTCCGCAGCCGCGCTGCCGCCTCGTCTACAAGACGTCGAACCAGCCCGCGCGGCGGCGTCTCGCCGAGGCCATCCAGGCCGACCTCGCGCGCGTCGGCATCGCGCTCGACGTCCGTACCTATGAGTGGGGCACGCTCTTCGCGGACGTGCGGCGGGGCGATTTCGAGGTCGCGGCGCTCACCTGGGTCGGCGTCAGCGACCCCGATCTGTATCGCCTCGCCTACAACTCGAAGATGACGCCGCCTACCGGCTTCAATCGCGGCTGGTACGCGAGCCGCGTGATGGATCGCTTGACCGACGAGGGACGCGCCACGACCGACCCCGAGGCGCGCCGCCGGATCTACGCGCGCGTCCAGCGTTGGGCCGCGCACGACCTTCCGGCCATCCCGCTGTGGTGGGAGGATCGCGTCGTGACTGCGACCACCCGGCTCCACGACTTCACGCCCGAGGCGAGCGGCGATCTCTCCGGCCTCGCGCGCGCCTGGACGGACTGATGCGACGCCTCGCGACGATCGTGCCGACGGTGCTCGGTGTCGCCGTCCTGGTCTTCGCCTTCCTGCATGCCGTCCCGGGCGATCCGGTCGAGATCATGCTCGGCGAGTCGGCCGCGCCGGCCGACGTCGCCGCCATGCGCCACGCGCTCGGGCTCGATCGGCCCTGGCCGGCCGAGCTGCCGCGATTCGTCGGGCGGCTCGCGCGGGGCGACCTCGGCACCTCGCTGGCGTACCGGGCCCCGGTCGCCGGCCTCGTCGCGGCCCGCTTCCCCGCCACGCTCGAGCTGGCGGCTGCGGCCCTCGTGCTCGCGGTCGGGATCGCGATTCCGCTCGGCACGGTGGCCGCGACGCGACCCGGATCGCTCGTCGATCGCGTCGCGCGCGGCGTGAGCCTCATCGGCGTGTCGGTTCCGAGCTTCGTCTCCGGACCGCTGCTCGTGCTCGTCTTCTCGATCGCGCTCGGCTGGCTTCCCATCTCCGGCCGCGAGGGCCCGGCGACGCTGGTTCTGCCGGCGGTGACGCTCGCGCTCGGGATGCTGGGGATCCTCGTCCGCCTCACGCGTACGGCCATGCTCGAAGCGCTCTCGGCCGATCACCTGCGCACGGCGCGTGCGAAGGGGGCGTCACCCCTGCGCACGACGATCGTGCATGCGCTGCGCAGCGCGCTGCCGCCGGTCGTGACCGTGATCGGCCTCCAGGCGGGCGCGCTTCTCGCCGGTGCGGTCGTGACCGAGACCATCTTCGCGTGGCCGGGCGTCGGGCGACTCCTCATGCAGGCGATCGGCGCCCGCGACTACCCGCTCGTGCAGGGCTGCGTGCTGATGATCGCGATGACGTACGTCGTCGTGAATCTCGCGACCGACGTCGTCCACGGGTGGCTCGACCCCCGGGTGCGCGACGATGCATAGCGCGCCACGCACGGTGCAGGTGGGTGCCGCGGTACTCGCCGTGCTCGTGATCGTCGCGCTGGCGGCGCCGCTCGTCGCGCCCGGCGACCCGTACCGCTCCGACCTGCCCGGACGGCTCGCGACGCCGAGCGCGGCGCACGTCTTCGGCTGCGACGGGCTCGGGCGCGATCTGTTCGCACGCATCGCGTACGGGGCCCGGGTGTCGCTCGGCGTCGCGACGGTGGTGATCGCCATCTCGCTCGCCGTCGGCGTCGCCGTCGGCGCGGGCGCGGCGCTCGCGGGTGGATGGGTCGATACGCTCCTCGCGCGCGCGATCGACATCGTGCTCGCCTTCCCGGGCCTCCTCCTCGCGATCGCCCTCGCAGCGGTGCGCGGGCCCGGGGTCGCGAATGTCGTGATCGCGCTCGCGGCCCTCGGGTGGCCGGGCTACGCGCGTCTGGCGCGGGCGGAGATCACCGGACTCCGGACCCGCGAGTTCGCGCAGGCGGCGCGTGCGCTCGGTGCGCGGCCCGCCCGCGTGCTCGTCCGCCACCTGCTCCCGGCCGCGCTGCCGACCCTGCTCGTGCAGGCGACCTTCGGCTTCTCGGGCGTCATCATCGCGGAGTCGAGCCTCTCGTTCCTCGGCCTCGGCGTCCCGCCGCCCCTGCCGTCATGGGGCGCCATGCTCGACGAGGGGCGGCAGTTCCTGCTCGTTGCACCGCACCTCGTGATCTTTCCGGGTGCCGTGCTGGCGTTGACCGTGCTCGCGCTCCAGCTCGTCGGCGACGGGCTGCGCGACTGGCTCGACGTCAGCGCTGGCAGCGCGGACAGTAGAACGTCGAGCGGCCGACCACCACGACCCCTTTGATCGGACCGCCGCAGCGGCGGCACGGCTCGCCGGCCCGATCGTAGACGAGGTGCTCGTCCTGGAAGGAGCCGGCCTGGTCGAAGCCGTCCCGATAGTCGGAGATCGACGAGCCGCCGCGCCCGATCGCCTCGCCGAGCACGGCGCGCATCGCCTCGACGATCCGCGTGCACTCGTCCCGCGTGAGGAGCGCGGCACGACGCCGCGGGCGTACCCCGGCGCGGAAGAGCAGCTCGCTCACGTAGATGTTGCCGAGCCCGGCGACCTGTCGTTGGTCCATCAGGAGCGCCTTCACGCTGGTACGCCGCTTGCGCGAGCGGGCGAAGAGCCATGCGGCGCTGAGGGCGTCGTCGAGCGCGTCGACGCCCGGGCCGACCACGCCCGGCACGGCGCCGGGCTCCAGCACGTCGAGGCGGCCGAAGCGGCGCGGGTCGTTGTACGTGAGCGTCCGCTGGTCGTCGAGGCGCAGCACGACGTGGTCGTGCACGAGCGGAAGCGGCCGTGCGCCGGCCAGCGTCAGGCGCCCCGTCATGCCGAGATGCACGAGCCACACGCGGCCGTCGTCGAGCGGCGTCAGCATGTACTTGCCGAGGCGCCGCATGGTGCCGAGCCGCCGCCCGCCGAGGCGGGTCGCGAAGTCGGACGCGAGGGTCACGCGCAGACGCGGCTCGCGCACGACGACCTCGCGCACGATGCGGCCGTCGAGCGCGGGCGCGAGCCCGCGTACGATCGTCTCGACCTCGGGCAGCTCGGGCATGGCTCCTAGCCCTCGAAGGCCCGCGCGAGCCGTGCGAAGTCGGCCGTCGACAGGCGCTCGGCGCGCGTCGCGGGATCGATGCCCGCCGTCGCGAACGCCGCCGTGAGCGCGCGCGCATCGAGTCCGCGCGCGGTTGCGAGTGCGCCGAGCGCGTTCCGCAGCGTCTTGCGTCGCTGTCCGAAGGCGGCGCGCACCACCTGACGATAGGTCTCGAGGTCGCCCACGTCGACCCGTGGAGCCAGACTCCAGCGCACGTCGACCACCGCGGATTCGACGCGCGGCGGGGGCAGGAAGCTTCGCCGCGAGACGCCGAAGGCGACGCGCACCTCGGCAAACGTCTGGACGAGCGCCGGGAGGACGCCCCAGTCCCGGCCGCCCGGCTTCGCGGCGAGGCGCGTCGCGACCTCGCGCTGCACCATGACGACGGCGCGCGGAAAGCGCTCGCGTAGAGCGAGGAGGCGAAAGAGGATCGGCGTGGTGATGTTGTACGGCAGATTCGCAACGACCGTGACCTCGGGCTCGCGGACGAGCGTCGCGAGCGGAAGCTCGAGGACGTCGCCGGCGACGACTCGCACCTGGGGGCGATCCGCGTAGCGCTCCTCCAGGCGCACCGCGAGCCCGGGGTCGATCTCCACGAGGTAGAGGCGTGCCGCTCGCTCGGCGAGCGCACCGGTGAGCGCCCCGAGACCGGGGCCGATCTCGAGCACCGCAGAGCCCGGCCCGATTCCGGCCGTCTCGACGATCCGGCGCGCCACCCCGGGATCGCACAGGAAATGCTGCCCCCAGCGCTTGCGGGGTCGGAGACCCGAGGCGGCGAGCGCGTCGCGCGCGTCCCGCCGCACCCCCATCAGGCGGCCCAGGGCGCGCCGAACGGCAGCGCGGCGTCGGCTTCGACCCCGGGCCCGTCGTCCTCGCCCGCGGCGAGGCGCGGCCATCCCGCGAGCGCGATCATGGCGGCGTTGTCGGTGCAGAGCGCGGGGCGCGGGATGAGGACCTCGACGCCGCGCTCGGCGCCCATCGCCGTCATCCGCTCGCGCAGGCGCCGGTTGGCGGACACGCCGCCCGACACGACGAGCCGCTCGGCCCCGGTCGCCTCGAGCGCCTCGACCGTGGTGTCCACCAGCATGTCGACCAGCGCCTCCTGGACGCTGGCGGCGATGTCGGGCAGCTCGGCTTCGCTCGGCGGGTTCGCACGCACGTGCTGCCACACGGCGGTCTTGAAACCGCTGAAGCTGAGGTCGAAGCGGCCGCGCTTCAGGCGCGCGCGCGGGAAGCGCACGGCCTTCGGATCGCCGCCCACCGCCAGGCGATCGATCGCAGGTCCGCCCGGGTAACCGAGCCCGAGGGCCTTCGCCACCTTGTCGAAGGCTTCGCCCACGGCGTCGTCCCGCGTGCGGCCGAGACAGCGATAGTCGCCGGGCGCGCGGGCGAGGTAGAGCCCCGAGTGCCCGCCCGACACGATGAGGGCGAGAAACGGCAACGGCACCGGATCGTCGGCGGGACGATCGAGGTTCACCGCCACGAGATGACCCTCGAGGTGGTTCACGCCGACCAGCGGCAGGCGCCGCCGGAGCGCGATCCCCTTGGCCACCGAGAGCCCGACGAGGATCGAGCCGATCAGGCCGGGGCCGCGCGTGACGGCGATGCCGCCGACGTCGTCGAGCGTCGCGCCCGCCTGCGTGAGCGCGCCGTCGATCACCGCCAGGACGTGACGCACGTGCTCGCGCGACGCCAGCTCCGGCACGACGCCGCCGTAGGGGCCGTGGACCGCGTGCTGCGAGGATACGACCGACCCGGCGAGCCGGCCGTCCCGCAGGACGGCGGCCGCCGAATCGTCGCACGAGGTCTCGATGCCGAGGACGACCACTCAGCCTGCAGGCGGCTTCAGCGCGAGGAAGATCGTGTTGTCGCCGCGGCGCACGAGGAAGAGGAGGCTCTTGCCCTTGCCGGCCTCACGGATCGACTTCTGGAAGGCGGCCGCGTTCTTCACCGGCTTGCGGTTCACCTCCAGGATGACGTCGCCGCGCCGCAGCCCGGCCTCGGCCGCCGGTCCACCCGGCTCGACCTGCGTCACGACCACGCCCTTGAGGCTCTTGTCGAGGTTCAGGTTCTCCGCCAGGTCCGGCGTGAGCGACTGCACTGCGAGGCCGAGATCGTCGCTCGTGCTGCCGCCGGACTCGGCCTGCTCCTCGTCCTTCAGCTCGGCGATCTTGACCGTGACCTCCTGCGAATTCTTGTCGCGGATGATCTTGAGCTTGACGCTCTTGCCGACGCCGGTGCGCGCGACCAGAAGCGGCAGCTCCGCCGAGTCGACGACCGGCTTGCCGTCGAACTCGACGATCACGTCGCCCTGCTTCAGGCCCGCGGCCTCCGCCGGCCCTTCCTTCACGACGTCGGCGACGAGGGCGCCCTTGGTGTCTTCGAGACCGAGGGACTCGGCGATGTCGGGCGTGACCTTCTGGATCATGACACCGAGCCAGCCGCGGGTGACGTGGCCTCGCTCCTTCAGCTGCGGGACGATCTCGTGGGCGAGGCTGATCGGGATCGCGAAGCCGATGCCGATGTTGCCGCCGCCGCGGCTGAAGATGGCGGTGTTGATGCCGACGACCTCGCCCTTCGTGTTGAGGAGCGGCCCGCCGGAGTTGCCCGGGTTGATGGCCGCGTCGGTCTGGATGAAGTTGTCGTACGGTCCCTGATTGATGTGACGGCCGAGCGCGGAGACGATGCCGGCGGTCACCGTGTTCTCGAGCCCGAAGGGGTTGCCGATGGCGACCACCCAGTCGCCGACCCGAATCCCCTCGGAGTCGCTCAGCTTGACCGCCGGGAGATCCGAAGCGCCCTTCAGCTCGATGAGGGCGATGTCCGTCTTGGCGTCGCGCCCGACGACCTTCGCCTTGTACTCCTTGCCCGTCGAGAGCTTCACGACGATCTCGTCGGCGTTCTCGACCACGTGGTTGTTGGTGATGATGTAGCCCTTCGGATCGATGATGAACCCCGAGCCGAGGCTCCGCGCCTTGTACGGCCGGCGCGGCATGTTGAAGAAGCGCTCGAAGGGTCCGAAGAACTCCTGGAACTGATCGTCGTCGTCGCCGCCGGGGCCACCCGGGCCGCCGGGGGCACCGGGGCCGCCCAGGCCGTGCGGGCTCTTCATTTCCTGGGTGGTCGAGATGTTCACGACCGCCGGCGAGACGTGCTCGGCCAGATCTGCGAAGCTCGGCAGGGTCACGGTCGGCGGCGACGAGGCGCCGTCACCGCCGAAGAGGCTCACCGCCTCGCCGCGGGGAAGCAGATCGAACCGCATGCTCACGCCGACGCCGATCACGAAACCCGCGGCGAGCGCGATCAGCACCGCCCGCCGGTTGGATCGTGAAGTCATGAACCCTCCTTCTTCGTCCCGCGCACCAGCGCCACGTACCGCATGCGCAAATCGTACAGGACCGATTCGAGCAGCCCCGTCTCGGCCTGCTCGAGGTTGTTCTTCGTCTTCTGTTGCAGGATGCCGATGATGTCGATCACGTGCTTGGCAGCGACGAGGTCTCGCTCGGTCTGCCCGCTCGTGGGATCGGGGATCTCGCCCAGGTGCAGGAGCGCCTGGGTCGAGAGGCCGAGCAGGAACGTCGAGAAGGTGACCGGCTCGGCCGGCTCCGAGTCCGGCGACCCGGCGGGGCCGCCCGCCGGGGCCGCACCGCCCTCACCCGGCGTCTCGTCCCCCGGTTCGCGCTCTTGGCCCGCGTCGGTGAACCGACGACGATCGGTGACGCGGAATCCGCCGGGCTTGTCCTGATGCTCGTCCATCGACGCTCTCCTCCTACATGACAGGAGGTGACGTAACCACGCGGCCGCCGATCGTCTCGCCGCCGATGGCTAACAACGGGATGTCACGCCCGTCGGATGACGGCGTGGGGATGGGCGGGGTTCGGCGCTCGGCACGGGCATCGATTGGACGATCAGGGCGCTGGCCTATTCTCGACCCGGCCGGATAGCCGCCGAGGCGGATACGACGGCCGGTCGGACAGTTATTCGCGCCCCCTCCGCCTTGTCAAGGCAGCCGCGTCGCGCCTCGCAGCGCGTCCAGCACGACGCGAGCGGGCAGGGATTCGAGCGCGATGCCGCTGGCGTCGCCGTGTCCTTGGACGGCGACCACCGCGTCCCCGAGCGGCCGCCATCGCCGCGCCGACGTCGGCCCGAACACGGCGACACCGCGCGCGCCCACAGCGGCCGCGAGGTGGCTGACGCCGCCGTCGTTGCCCAGGTAGGCGTCGGTCGCTGCGAGGAGCGCGGCGACGTCGAGCAGCTCCCAGCCCGCCGCCTCGTGCGTCCCGGCGATGGCCGGGAGCTCCGCCTCGGCGGGTCCGACCAGCCGGACCACCTCCCCTCCGGCGTCGCGCCACGCCGTGGTGACCGCACCGAACCCGCCGAGCGACCAGCGCTTGGCGGGACTCCCCGCACCCGGATGAACGACGAGGATCGGGCGGCGAAGACGGGCGACGAGCGTCTCGGCGCGCGGCGAGGGCGGACGGCGAAGTCGCGCTCCGGCTGCGAGCTCCGTAAGCGACGCACCGAGCCCGACCGCTCGGGCGTAGGCCACGGCCGCATGCTCGGGGCCCGCACCCCGCTCGACGCCGTGGACCTCGGCCCGGCTCGCGAGCGCGGCGAGTCGCGCCCGGAATCCCGGATCGTCGCGACCGAGCCAGCTATGGACGAGCGGACGGTCCGCGAGCCAGCCCGGCACGCGCGTGCCGGCGAAGAGGCCGGCCGTATCGGCGTCGTCGAGGCTCGCGCACGCGTCGGCGACGCCCGCGTGGCCGGCGAGCGCGCGCAGCCAGCCCGCGACGACGAGCGTCGCATGCACGCCTGCGTGGCGGCTGCGGAGCGCGCGCAACGCCGGCAGCGCGAGCAGGAAATCTCCGAGCGCGCCCGGAAAGAGCAGAACGACGCGCGGGTTTGACCCTTCGTTCACGCCATGTCTATCGTGCCTCGTCGAGGCGATCGCAACGCTGCCATGCCGCTCCCCTGCCACGTCGCCCACTCCGTGCTCGACCTGATCGGCCAGACGCCGGTCGTCCGCCTGAATCGGCTCCCACAGCTCGAAGGCCTCCAGGCCGAGGTGTGGGCCAAGCTCGAGAACAGGAATCCCGGCGGGAGCGTCAAGGATCGCATCTGCCTCTCCATGATCGAAGCGGCCGAGCGCAGCGGTGCGCTCGTGCGCGGCGGGACGATCATCGAGCCGACGAGCGGCAACACCGGCATCGGCCTCGCGCTGGTCGCGGCGGTGAAGGGCTATCGCCTGGTCCTCACGATGCCCGACACGATGAGCGAGGAGCGCCGATCGCTTCTCATGGGCTACGGCGCGCGGCTCGAGATGACGCCGGACACGAAGGGCATGCACGCCGCCGTGCGACGGGCCGAGGAGCTGCTCGCCGAGCACGCGGACTGGTACATGCCGCAGCAATTCACGAACCCCGCCAACCCCGACGCCCACCGGCGAACGACCGGGCCCGAGATCCTGCGGCAGCTTCCGCGCGTCGACGCGTTCGTCGCCGGCGTCGGCACCGGCGGCACGATCACGGGCGTCGGCGAGGTGTTGCGCGACCGCGATCCGCAGGTCCGGATCGTCGCCGTGGAGCCGGCCGCCTCGCCGGTCTTGTCGGGCGGCGCACCCGGGTTCCACCAGATCCAGGGAATCGGCGCCGGCTTCGTGCCGGACATCCTCGACACTCGCATCTACGACGAGGTCATGGGCATCTCCGACGACGTCGCGGCCACGCACGCGCGCGCGCTGGCCCGCTACGAGGGACACCTGGTCGGCATCTCGTCGGGCGCCAACTGCGCCGCCGCGATCGACGTCGCCCGGCGGCTCGGCAAAGGCGCCGTCGTCCTGACGGTCTTCTGCGACACCGGCGAGCGCTACCTCACGACCGGCCTCTTCCGCGCCGAGGGCATCTGATGAGCGCCGAGCCGAAAGTCGCGCGGCTCCGCGAACTGCTCGGCGAGCTCGACACGGCGCTGGTCGCGTTCTCGGGCGGCGTCGACTCGAGCTTCCTGCTCCGGGTCGCGGCCGAGGTCCTGGGCCCGCGGTGCGTCGCGCTGACGACCGTCTCGGCGACGACGCCCGAGGGCGACCTCGACGACGCGCGCCGTCTCGCCGGCGAGCTCGGCGTCGAGCACGTCGTGCGCGAGACCGACGAGCTCGCCATTCCCGGGTACGCCGAGAACCCCGTGGATCGCTGCTATTTCTGCAAGGACAACCTGTTCGCGATCTGCCGGGACGAGGCGGAGCGGCGCGGGCTCGACGCGATCCTCGACGGCGCCAACCTGGACGACCTGGGCGATCACCGGCCCGGCCTCCTCGCCGCCGCCGAGCAGGCGGTCCGCCACCCGCTCGTGGAAGCCGGGCTCACCAAAGCCGACATCCGCGCCGCGAGTCGCGAGCTGGGGCTCGCGAGCTGGGATCGTCCGGCGAGCCCGTGCCTGTCGTCGCGCTTCCCGTACGGGACGCGCATCACGCACGACGGCCTCGCGCGCGTCGCGGGAGCGGAGCGCGTCCTCCGCGCGCTCGGGTTCCACGAGCTCCGCGTGCGCGCGCACGACGCGGTTGCGCGCATCGAGGTGCCGCCGGACGCGATGGCACGTCTGATCGATCCGGTCGTTCGTGACGCCGTCACGGCGGAGCTCCGCCGGCTCGGCTTCGCGTACGTCACGCTCGACCTCGTCGGCTTCCGCAGCGGCAGCCTGAACGAGGTCCTCGGCGCCCCGAAACACAAAGGGCCGGAGGGCTGACCCTCCGGCCCTTCGCCTCCGCTAGGCACGCGGGAGGTGACGGCTCGTCTCAGTTGGCGAAGATCGTCTTCAGCTCTTCGATGATCTTCTCCTCGCTGAAGGACTTCGCGATGGCGAGCTCCTTCACGAGGAGATTGCGGGCGGTGTCGAGCATCTTGCGCTCGCCGAACGACAGCTCCTTGTCGCCCTTCAGTACGAAGAGGTCGCGGAGCACCTTGGCGATCTCGAGCACGCTGCCGGTCTTGATCTTCTCGGTGTACTCCCGGTAGCGCCGATTCCAGGTCTGCTGGTCGATCTCGACCTTCTTGTCGCGCAGGATCTTGTAGACTTTGGCGACCATGTCCTTGCCGATGATGCGGCGCAGGCCGACCGAAGCCACGTTCTCGGTCGGGATCATGATCGTCATGTCGCTGTCGAGGATCCGGAGCATGTAGAACTTCCGTTCCGACCCCGAGACGACCTTCGTCTGAATGCCCTCGATGACGCCCACGCCATGCGCGGGATACACGACCTTTTCTCCCACCTTGAACGTCGTCGAAACCATTCAGCCGGCCTCCGATTCCGGACCAAGTAACAGGGGGGCGATTGTACGTATCCGGTCCCGACCCGTCAACGAGCGTTAACGGCGGAGATTCCCAGTCGAATCATGACGCTGCGCGCGACGCCGTGCGACCCCGGGTGACCCGCCCCACGATTTTGTTGGGCTTTCTGCCCGTCGTGGATTGCTAGGGGACCGCATCTGTGAAACAAGATCTCGCAAATTCGCACACGGGACCCCCGCGAGGGGGATCATTCGCAAGGAGGTGAGTGGAATGACGGTACGGTCGTTGCGAGCGGGCCTAGCGGCCCTCATGGTGGTCAGCACCCTGGCGATCGGGTGCTCGGACAAGGCTGAGAAGGCTGCGACGCGCGCTGAGGACGCGGCCAAGCGTGCCGAGGCTGCGGCAAGCCGTGTCGAGGCCGCGGCCCAGCGGGCCGAGGCTGCCGCGGACAAGTGCGAGCGGCTCTTCGAAAAGCACACCCGGAAATAGGGGGTCCAAAACCCTCTCGATCAAAGAAGGCGACGTCGCGAGACGGTCGCCTTTTTTGTTGCCCTCAGGGGACCAGGGCAGCCAGGCGCTCGATCCCCGCGCTGATGTCGGGCGGCGTCACGGCCGAGAACGCCAGCCGCAGCTCATCGCGCCCGCGCCCGTCGGGATAGCACGACGATCCGCGCACGAACGGCACGCCGGCCGCCTCGGCCGCGGTGGCGAGCTGGTCGGTGTCGACGCCGGGGAGGCGCACCCACAAGAAATAGCCGCCCGACGGCCTGACGTAGCTGGCGCGCCCGCCCAGGTGACGCTCGAGCGCCGCGACCATCGCATCGCGACGCTCCCGCAGGCGCGCCCGCACGTGCGCGAGCCCGGGCTCGTACGACCCGGCGCGAACGTACTCGGCCACCGTCACTTGCGCGAGATGGGTGGGGCCGATGTAGGTGTCGTTCGCGAGCGTGCGGATCTTCCCCCACAGATCGGGCGGAAGGATCAGCGCGCCGATGCGGACGCCCGGGGCGACCGTCTTGGTCATCGACGTCATGTGCAGCACGCGCGACTGCCGGTCCATCGACAGCATGGTCGGCTCGTCGGCGCCCTCGAAGCGCACGTCGTGGTACGGATCGTCCTCGATCACGATGAACCCGTACTCGGCCGCGAGCGCCACGATGCGCTCGCGCTTCGTGCGGCTGGTCGTGACGCCGGCGGGATTCTGGAAGTTCGGGATCACGTACAGTGCCCGCGGAATTCGCCCCGACCGGCACAGCCGCTCGAGAGCCTCGACGTCGATGCCGTCGGGAGCGAGCGAGAGCGCCTCGACGGTGGCGCCGAAGCGCTTCAAGAGGAGGATCGTGCGGTCGTAGGTCGGCGCCTCGACCACGGCGAGCCCGTCTGGCGGCGTTCGGAACAGGTGCTCGATCACGAGCGCCACGCCCTGGAGCGACCCATTGGTGAGCAGCACGCGCTCGACCGGCACGTCGTAGCGGCTCGCGAACCACTCGCGGAGTGGGAGGTAGCCCTCCGGCGCCCCGTACGAGAGCGCGCCCGCCGGGTCGCGCTCGAGCGCGCGGGCTGCGGCCGCGGCGATCGCCTGCGCCGGCAGGAGGTCCGCCGACGGGACGCCGCGCGCGAACGAGATCGTCTTCATGCGCGTGGCTGCTTCGCCCGCGCCTTGAGACGCGGCAGCACCGCGTCCGGTACGAGCCCCGCGACGTCGCCGCCGAGCCCCACCACCTCCTTCACGAGCCGGGAGCTCGTGTAGAAGTGCGACTCGCTCGTCATCATGAAGATGGTCTCGACCTGTGGCACCAGATGGCGGTTCATCATGGTCATCTGGAACTCGTACTCGAAGTCGGCGACGGCGCGCAGGCCCCGGACGATCACGTTGGCGCCCTTCGACACAGCATAGTCGACGAGGAGACCCGAGAACTTGTCGGCCTCGACGCAGGCGCCCTCGGCCTTGAAGACCTCGCGGATCATCGCGACGCGCTCGTCGGGCGTGAACCACGACGCGTCCTTGTGGGGATTGAACGCGACGGCCACGATCACCTTGTCGAAGACCTGCAGGCTGCGCGCAACCAGATCGGCGTGGCCGTTGGTGATCGGATCGAACGAGCCTGGATAGACTGCAACGCGCTGCACGTAGCCTCCTGTCGAACGCGGGTGCTTGCGACGAGCAGGTCTATAGCCACGCGGTGCGCGCCGGGGCAACCCGCATCACTTCTTCTGCTGCATCTCCTGCCCGCAGCACTTGAGCACACCCGCGCCGCCCTTGGTCACGATGACCTGGGCGTTGCAGGACGCGCAGATGTAGATCTTCCCGATCTGGGCCGCCATGCCGTCTCCTCGTCGTGGGGTCTATCGATCGCCGAACCGCGGCGGGCGCCGTGCGAGGAAGGCGTCGATGCCCTCCCGGCGGTCCGCCGTGGTCTGCAATAGCACGTACAGATCGTGTTCCAAGCGCAGGCCGTCCTCGAGCGGGAGATCGAGCGCGCGGTACACCGCCTCCTTCGCATAGCGGAGGGCGACCGGTCCCCGCGCTGCGAGGTCGCGGGCCCGGGCTGCCGCCGCACGCGTCAGCCGCGCCGGCGGAACGACCTCGGCGAGGAGCCCCCATGCGGCCGCCTCGCGGGCGCGCACGCGCTCCCCGAGGACCAGCAGGGCCAGCGCCCTTCCCGCCCCGACGATCCGCGGGAGGCGCTGCGTGAGGCCGCCGCCCGGCAGCCGGCCGTCGCGGACCTCGGGCGCGCAGAAGACGGTGCGCGCGGTGGCGATCCGGACGTCGGCCGCGAGCGCGAGCGCGAAACCCCAGCCGCGCGCCTCGCCGTCGATCGCGGCGACGACCGGCTGCGAGAGCGCCGCGACCGCCGCCACACCGTCGGGCCACGACGCGGGCGGCCACGCGAGGCGCGCCGGCAACCCGAGACTGAAGTCGCGTCCCGACGCCTGCAGCACGACGACGCGCACCTGCGGGTCGAGCGCGATCGCCGCACAGGCGTCGGCGAGACCCTGCATGACGTCGAGATCGAGACGGTTCCCCCGCTCGCCGCGCGACAGGGTCACCCACGCGACGGCGTCCGTGATCGCCGCCGTGACCGCCGGACGCCCGCCACGCGCCCTCACGACGCCGGCTGCACCCGGAGCTCGCGTCGCAGGACCTTCCCCATCGGGTTTTTCGGCAGCTCGGCGAGGAATTGGAAGATCTCGGGCTTCTTGAAGCTCGCGAGCCGCGCGCGGCAGAACTCGCCCAGCTCGGCTTCGGTCGCGCGCGCGCCGGGCCGCAGCACGACGAACGCGGCCACGCGCTGCCCCCACTCGACGTCCGGCACGCCCACGACCGCCGCCTCGTCGACGGCGGGGTGCGACACGAGCACGGCTTCGACCTCGGCGGGCGCGATGTTCTCGCCGCCGCGGATGATCATGTCGTCCTTGCGCCCCGCGATGTAGAGGTACCCGTCCTGGTCGACCCAGCCCATGTCGCGGGTCGGAAGCCAGCCGTCGGCCGTGAAGGGCGAATCCTTCGCGCCGGCGTATCCCTTCATGGCGCGCGGCGTGCGCACGTGGATCTCGCCGACCTCGTCCGGCGGCAACGCCTTGCCGTCCTCGTCGACGATGCGGACCTCGACGTCGGGCAGCGGGCGGCCGATCGACTTGAGGCGCTTCGTGCGCAGCTCGACCTCCTCCGGCGTCCCCTCGAGGCGGTGATCGTCCGGACCCAGGATCGTGAGCGTCGACGTCGTCTCCGTCTGCCCGAAGGCGTTCACGAACCCGATCGTCTTCGGCAAGCGCTCGATCGCACGGCGGATCACGGGGAACGGCATCTGCGCGCCGCCGTAGGAGAAGATCTCGAGGCTCGAGAGATCGCGCCGCTCGAGGTCGGGGTGGTCGAGCAGATGCTTCATCATCGTCGGCACGACGAAGGCGTGCGTCACGCGCTCGCGCTCGACGAGGTCGAGCCACGCCCGCGGCTCGAACTGCGGCATCAGCACGAGGCGGCGACCGGTCCACAGCGTCGTCATCATGTTGGTGGCGCCCGCGATGTGGTAGAGCGGCGCACAGAGCAGCGCGGCGCCGCGCGGCGTGCCGTCGGCCAGCTCGACGTTGGCGGTGACGTACGCCGAGAAGTCGCCGTACCGCAGCATGACGCCCTTCGGGAGCGAGGTCGTGCCGCTCGTGAACATGAGGATGCTCGTGTCGTCGTCGTCGACCTCCGCCTCTTCCTCGTGCTCTCGCGCGGCCGCGAGCGCGCCCTCGTAGCCCTGCACCTCGCCGCGCTCGACGTCGAAGCCGATGAGGGTGCGCAGCTCGGGGAGCGAGCCCCGCAGCGCGTCGACCTCGCCGAGATAGCGCTCGCCGACGAACAGGACCCGGGCCTGGCTCGACTTCAGCATGTGCTCGAGCTCGGGACGCTTGGCCCGGTAGTTCACCGGAATGAAGACGCCGCCCAGCATGGCGGTCGCGTAGTAGGCCTCGACGTAGCGATGCGTGTTCGTGTGCAGGGCCGCGACCCGCGTGCCGCGCCCGACGCCGAGCGCCGCGAGCGCGCCGGCGAGCTTGCGCACACGCGCGAACGTCTCGGCATACGTGAAGCGCTCGGAGCCGGATACGATCGCCTCCTGATCCGGCACGATGCCGGCCGGAATGGCGAGGAAGCTGACGGTGTTCATTCGACGGCTTCTAGCCCGAGCGCGAGTCGGCGCTCAAGCGCGATGCCGTCGCCGAGCGGCACGTCGTGCGCCGCGCGCACGCAGCGGCGAAGCGCCGCGACGCGCCCCGGCGCGATCGCCGCGAGGCGGCGCGCGATCGCCTGGGCCGCCGCGTCGAGCCGCGCGCGCGGCACGACGCGATGCACGAGACCGATGCGCTCGGCCGCGCGCGCATCGAGGCGCTCGCCTCCGAGGATGGTCGCGAGGGCACGCCCGAGCCCGACGACCCGCGGCAGCGTCTGGGTGCCGGCGACGCCCGGGATCATGCCGAGCCCCGTCTCTGGCAGCGCGAATACGGCATCGGACGCGGCCACACGCACGTCGCACAGGAGCGCCATCTCCATGCCGCCGCCCACGGCGTAGCCGTGGACCGCCGCGATCGTGGCGGCGCGCAGGCGCAGGAGGCGTCCCCACACGTCGCGCTGGTAGCGAACGGCGCGCGCGACGACCGGCGACGGCGCGCTGCCGAACTCGCGCAGGTCGCCGCCGGTCGAGAAGGCCGGCCCGGCCCCGCGCAACACCATCGCGCGCGCCTCCGGATCCTCGTCGATCGCACCGAACGCCGCGAAGAGATCGTCGCGCATGGCGACGTCGTAGGCGTTGAGCGACTCGGGACGATCGAGCGTGACCGTCGCGATGCGCCCGCGCTTCTCGAAGCGAATCGTCCGGTACGGTCTCACGCGTGCCATACGATCCTGCCGTTCGCCATCGTGAGCCACGCGCGTGCCGCGTGATGCGGGCCGCGGCCGCAGAGCCACCGGTCGTCGACGACCACGAGGTCCGCGGGGCCGCCGGGAACGAGGCGGCCGAGCATGTCCGCGTGCAGCGCCCAGGCCGCGCCGGTCGTGAACAGCGCGAGCGCTTCGTCGGCGACGAGCTGCTCGCGCGTGCCGAACGTCTCGCCGCTCGCGGTGCGCCGCGCGCGGGCCGCACCCATGCCGAGCCACGGATTCGGCGACACGACGGGCGCGTCCGACGCGCCTGCCAAGCGCACGCCGGCCGAGAGCAGGCTGCGCGCCGGATAGAGCCAGGGGTGTCGGGAGCGCTCGGTCTCGGCGCGGTACACGTCGCCTCTCCAGTACACGAAGGCGGGATTGGTGACGACCGTGAGGCCGAGCGCCGCGATGCGCGGCACCAGCGGCGGCGGGCACTCGGCCACGTGCTCGAGGCGATGCCGCCGCCGCGCCCGCACGCGGGCCGGCAAGGCGGCGAATGCGTCGAGCGCGGCAACGAGCGTCGCCATGCCGACGCAGTGCACGGCGACCTGGTCGCTCCGATGCGCCGCGAGCGCGACGCGGCGCGCGAGCCCGGCGGGATCGGGTCGCAGGCCGTCCGGTCCCTCCTCGACCATGACCTTCACCGCCCCCGGGACGAGCCGCTTCCACGGACGCCACGGCCGCGCACCCGGCGGGCGCATGGCGATGACGCGGAGCGGGAACTCGCCGCGCGCCATCACGCGGCGCAGCGGGGCGAGTCCCGCCCACGTGCGCGGCGTGGCGTCGGCGACGGTCGTGAGGCCGAGCGACGCGAGCTCGCGCCCGGCGGCGACGAGTCCCGTTTCGATCGCGTCGTGCGCGAGCGGCCCCACGGCGCGGCTGACCAGCGGCTCGGCGCCGGCAACGAGCCCGGTCGTGCGATCGGCGCCGGGCGTCGCCACGGCGAGCCGGGCGAGCCCGCGCGTGTTCAACACGGACGCGTGACGGCTTCGATGACGGAGCCGCACCGGGTTTCGCGGCGCCGCGCGCTCGAGCTCGGCCGCCGTCGGGAGCCGGTCGAGCCGCGCGTCGTCGAGCCCACCGCCCCGCACCCACGCGCCGCGCGGCGCGCCCTTGGCGGCACGCGCCACCGCTGCGAGCAGATCGCGCACCCGCCGGAAGCCCGCGCAGTCGAGCTCGACGTGACGGGCTGCGACCGCGAACAGGTGCAGATGCGGATCGATGAGGCCCGGCAGCACCGTGCGGCCGCCGCAGTCGATCCGCTCGGCGCGCGGGAGGGCCCGCACGACGGCCGCGCGCGTGCCGAGCGCGACGACGCGGCCGCCCGCCACACCGATCGCCTCGGCGATCGGCCGCTGCGGGTCGAGCGAGCGGACGCGAGCGTTGTCGAAGACGACGCTGACGGCTCAATCCGACGACGGAAGCGGCTTCGCTTCCTTCAGCTTCATCTCACCGTCGCAGCAGACGAGCGCGCCGGTGCCGGGCTTGTTGCACAGTACCTCGACGCCGCATTTCTCGCAGAGGTACCGCTTTCCGAGCTGCGTGGGCATGGGGCCTTCCGTAGCAAGGGCGCCGCGGGCGCTCAAGAGAGCGGCCACGTGGCGACGCGGGCGATCGTGACCGCGTGGCCGTGGCGCACGGCGATCTCGGTGCCCGGATCCCATGCCTCCCGGCGCACGAAGCCGAGCGCGGCGAGCTTGCCGGCGCCGAATGCCGTTGCCACCGTCGTCAAGTGCCCGACCTCCTTGGCGTCGCGCACGAGCGGCGCGCCGGGCGGCGGCGCCGGACCATCGAGCAGGAGCCCGACCAGGCGGCGGTTCACGTGCCCGCGCGCCGTGCCGCGCGCGATGACTTCCTGTCCCAGGTAGCAGCCTTTCGTTTGACTGATCGCCGACTCGACCGGGACCTCGAGCGCGAGCGTGCTCTCGCCCATGTCGAGGCCGACGCGGGGCACGCCCAGCTCGACGCGACGCCCTTCGAGCGCGTCCATGCCGCAGGGCCGCGCGCCCGCCGACACGAGCGCGTCCCAGACGCGCGCCGCATCGGCCACCGGCGCGTGCACGGTGAACCCGCCGACCTCGCCCGTATGAAGCACGCGCACGCGCGCGCCGCCGATCGTGGTCTCGACGTGCGCGAACGGCGCGAGGGCGGTCGCGCCGAGGACGCTCGCGGCCGTCGGCCCTTCGACGCCGACGAGCGCGAGATCCGCGCAGGGCTCGAGATCGACGTCGTCGGCGATGATGAGCTTCCCGAGCGCCGCGATCATCGCGTCGCACGCCCGGACGTCGACGTCGAGCAGCAGCGCGTCGTCGGTGGCCGCGACGCGGAGGTCGGCCGTGACACGCCCCTGGATCGTCAGCAGCAACGCGGGACAGCCCGAGCCGGATGCGAGGTGGGCAACGTCGTTCGTCAGCATACCCTGGAGGAACGTCGCGCGATCCGGCCCCGTGGCGCGCACGACCGTGCGAAAGCCGACGTCGACGGCCGCCGCACCCCGGCGGAGCGCCGCGTACTCGCCCTCCGGGTCGCCGAAGTGGCGCGGCAGGACGACGCCGCGGTCGTCCGCATGGACCGCGCCGCGCGCGGCGAGGTGGGCGTGCAGCGCCGTCTCGGCCATCGGGGCGAGGCTGCCCGCCCCTCGTCGCCTTGACAAGGGCCGAGCCGGCGCGCGAGAGCCGGCCATGGGCTACGAGGACATCCTCTACGAGGCGAAGGACGGCGTTGCGTGGATCACCATCAACCGTCCGAAGGTGCTGAACGCCTTCCGCGCCAAGACGGTCGACGAGCTGATCCACGCCTTCCGCGCCGCGTGGCACGACCCGAGCGTGGGCGTGGTCGTGCTGACGGGCGCCGGCGAGCGGGCGTTCTCGACCGGCGGCGACCAGAGCGAGCGCACCGGCGCCGGATATGGGGAGAGGGGTGGCATCGGCCTCGACATGCACGGCCTGCACGGCACGATCCGTGCGATCCCGAAGCCCGTCATCGCGATGGTGAACGGCTATGCGATCGGCGGGGGCCACGTGCTGCACGTCCTGTGCGACCTCACGATCGCGGCCGAGACGGCGAAGTTCGGCCAGGTGGGGCCGAAGGTCGGTTCGGTCGACCCCGGCTTCGGTACGGCCTACCTCGCGCGCGTCGTCGGCGAGAAGAGGGCGCGCGAGATCTGGTATCTCTGCCGGCAGTACACCGCCGCGCAGGCGCAGGAGATGGGTCTCGTGAACGCGGTCGTTCCGGCGGCCGAGCTGCGCGCCGAGACAGAGAAGTGGTGCCGCGAGCTGCTCGAGAAGAGCCCGACGGCGCTCAAGCTCGCCAAGCAGTCCTTCAACGCCGACAGCGAGCACATCGCCGGCATCACGGAGCTCGGCTTCGCTGCGCTCGAGCTCTACTACGCGACCGACGAGGCGCAGGAGGGCCGGAACGCGTTCATGGAACGCCGGCCGCCGAACTTCCGCAAGCCCCCGTCACGCCCATAGACGGCGGAAGCGGAGGCCCGCCGCGTCGCGCTCGACCAGGAAGACGTCGGGGTTCGTCATCGCCTCCCACGCGGCGAAGCCGAACGCCGGGTCGATCGCGTGCAGCACGAGACCGATGAGCTGGCCGTGGCTCACGACGACCGGCGAGCGATGCGCCGTGGCCAGCACGTCGTCGAACGCAGCCCGGCCCCGGGCCAGCGGCCGTCTCGCCGCCGTCGGGTCGCTACAGCGCGACCAGGACCTGCCCGCCCTCGACCCGGCACTCGTAGACGGCGACCTTCGAGTCGTCGGTGATGCTGTCGCCGGTCCTGACGTCGAACTGCCAGGAGTGCCATGGGCAGGTGAGGATGCAGCCCTCGAGCTCGCCCTCGCCGAGCGGCCCGCCGCGATGCGGGCATTCGTTGTCGATCACGTGGAACGTGCCGTCGCAGTTGAACGCCGCGAGCTCCTTGCCCTGGATCGAGATCGTCTTGCCGGTTCCCGGGGCGATGTCGGACGTCGCGCAGAGCGGAACGAAGGTGGCCATGGCGGCGCTTGTTTCACACGCGCCGCGGAGACGGGTCAAGCGCGGATCAGCGTACGCCCGCTCCCTCGCCGACGGCGGGAATCGCGTCGAGCCGCGCGAGCCACTCGGCCACGGCCGGCGCGCCCTCGAGGAGGCGCGCCTCCGCGTAGCTCCGCATCCACGCGAGCTGGGCGTACACGGCGACGTCGGCGATCGTGAGCGAGCGGCCGAGCAGGAACGGGCGACCCGCGACCAGCTCCGCGAGCCAGCCGAGGCTGTCGCGCATGCGCTCCTCGAAGTGGCCCATCGACGCGGGCGTGTACCGCCAGACGCGATAGCGTCCGACGATCTGGCGCGCCACGAGCCGCGCGACGAGCGGGCTCGCGGCGCCGCCGCCGAGCTCCACGATCGTCCGCTCCATCGCGGCCGGGCGGTTGGCCGGATTCAGCCACTTGAACGCGCCGACCACGAAGTAGAGCGACTCGTCCGCCCAGTCCTCGACCAGATTGCAGTAGGCGCGCGCGGCGGGATCGGACGGGAGGAGCGGCGGCTCGGGGTGCTCGGTCTCGAGGTAGCGTGCGATGGCGCTCGAGTCGGCGACCACCTGACCTCGATCGAGCAGCACGGGAACCTTGGCGAGCGGATTCAGGCGGCGCAGCTCGCGCAGCTTCTTCATGGTGAGCGTGACGCGCCGGTAGGGCACGCTCTTCACTTGGAGGCAGATGCGCGCCTTCGCGCAGAACGGCGAGTCGGTAAGGTCGTAAAGGAGCGGCTCGTCGTGCATCGATCGGAGGCGTCGGGGGCTAGCGGAGCGCGTTGCGGAGCTCGCGCGCCAGCAGCTCGACCGTGCCGCGCGTCCCGCCGGCGAGCTTCGCGCGCCACTCGCCCTCGGTCTCGAAGCGCGTGTCGCCGACGTGGTCGCTCCACGGCGCGATGGCGCGGTGGATCGCATGGGCGTCGGCGACGTCCTGCGTCTGGCTGCGTACGGCGCGCATCACGTCGGGCACGACGCGCAGGAATGCGCGCAGCGCCATGGCGGTCTTGATGCTGTACTTCCGGCCCACCCACGCCTTCGGGAACACGCGCGCGATCTGCTTGAAGTAGTTGAGGAAGAAACGCGGCGCGTTCTCCTGGAATCGCGCCGCCTGGCTGCCGCCGAGGGCGTCCAGGCCGGTGAAGATGTTCTTCAGCTCCTCGGCGAGCGGCGCCTGGGCGACGCGCCCGTGGCCGACGCCGAAGAGCTTGATCTCGCCCCGCAGCGGCGAATCGGACTGCTCGTTCAAGGCCCGGATGATGTCGTGCCCCGCCGCGAGCGCCTTGTCGGGGTAGAGCCGGCGTCCTGCGAGGCTGATCAGGTGCGACGGGTTCAGCTTCGTGTGCTTGGCGTTGATGGTCACGAACAGCTCGACCACCTGGTCCGGCGCGAGCTTGTCGAAGATGATCGCCGGCACCTGCACGTCGTCGGCGCGTCCGTCCTCGATCATCTGATGGAGCGCCAGCAGACGGTGCTGCCCGTCGAGCGCGCGCAGCACGCCCTCCTCGGATGGGATCTGCAGAACGCCCAGCACGCGGTGCGTGCTCGTGGGCGTGAAGTCGAGGCGGCGATCGGCGACCAGCAGCACGGCGCCCGCGATCGCCGGCAGGTTCCCCGCCTCGGCGCACTGGCCGTAGTAGTCGACGAGCTCGGCGATCTTCTTGCGGATCACGGGACGCTGGTAGGCCTCGGGGCTCTCGGCGATCCGCTTTTCCAGCAGCTCCCAGTTGACGCGCGACGACTTGACCTTTCGGCGCTTGGCGGATTTCGTCGCCGCGCCGGCGTCGTAGCCCAGCACCTCGAAGCGGACGAGCCGGTCGACGTCGCGGGCGCCGAGCATGGCCTGGTACAGGGTCACGCCGAACTGCCGGAGCCGCATCGCTGGTACGGTGATCATGCGCCCTCCTCGCTCGTCACGACGGCGTCGACGGCGCGCGCAGCTCGAGCTGCGCCACGACCGGCCGTTCGTCCTGTTCCTGCGTCTCGATGCCGCCCGCCAGCTCGAGCTTCTGCTCGAAGCGCTCGAGCCGCCGATCGGCGGAGATGAACGCCTGCTGAGCGTTGCCGAGGTGCCGGCCCACGAGCCGCATGTCGTCGCGCAGCCGCTCGAGATCGCCGCCGAGCCGCGCGAGCTGATCCAGCACCTCCTTGGCGCGCGCTTCGATCCGCAGGCCGCGAAGCCCGAGCACGATGGCCTGCAGGTACGCGTAGAGCGTGCCCGGCGACACCGGGATGACCTTGCGCTCGAGCGCGTAGCTCACGAGCTCGCGCGCCTCGTCGCGCACGACGGCCTCGTAGAAGACGTTCTCGGCGGGGACGTACATGAGCGCGAAATCGTACGTGCCCTCGTCGGGCAGCACGTACTTGGCCGCGACGTCGTCGACGTGCTTGCGCACGCGCGCCACGAATCCCTTGCGCGCGCGGGCGCGCGCGTCGTCGTCGGCGGCGTCGAGCATGCGCCGGAAGTCCTCGAGCGGGAACTTGGCGTCGACCGGCACGAGCCCGTCGCCCAGCCGGATGACGGCGTCGACCCGCTCGCCGCTGCGGAAGCCGTGCTGCAGCGTGAAGTGCTCGGCCGGCAGCACCTGCGCGAGGAGGTCGGCCAGGAAGTATTCGCCGAACCCGCCACGCAGCTTCGGCGCCCGCAGGATGTCGTGCAGCGTCTGGACGCTCCGCCCGACGTCGTAGACCTTGGCGGTCGCCTCGCGCAGCTCGCCGAGGCCCTTCTGCACCTCGCCGACGACGCGTGCCGTGTTGTCCAGCCGCTCCCCGACGCTCGTCTGTGAGCGCTGCACGACCTCGAGGCTCTCGCGCAGGCGGTCGTTCACCTGCGCCGTCAGCTGCGCGAGCTGCTGGCCCACGGTCTGGCCCTGTCCCGTGAGCGCCTGGCCCATTTGCGTGCGCAACGCGTCCATCTGCTGTTGCAGGAGGAGCAGGCCGGCACCGTCGTCGCGGCGGGCGCGCGCGCTCCGGAGCAGCCACAGGAGCACCAGGATGGCGCCGACGACGAGCGCGCCGCCCGCCGCCGCCGCCGGAACCCACCACGCCGCCGTCACGCTCCTAGCCCAGCGCCGCCGCGTAGGCGGCGAGCTCCTCCAGCTTGCGCAAGCGCGCCGCGCGCACACCCCACTCGCCGGGCGGCGCCGTGGCGAGCGCCTCGCGCGAGGCCGCGACCGTCGCCGCCAGGATCCGCACGCAGGTCGCGTGCATCGCACGCCTGGCGCGCTGCCGCCTCGCCCGCGCCACCTCGGCCAGCACGATCACCTGTGCCACGCGCGTACCGCCTACCACCCCGACCGCACGGCGGCAACGCGGGCGCGCGCCCCATCGAGCACGCCCACGCGGGTCAACGGACGTCCTCGCGCGTGCTCAGGGCGCGCAGACCGCCGGGATGCTGCCCTTCACGCCCACGAACTTCGCCGGCGTGTCGTAGATCGTCGCCGGCGTCTTCGCCGGCGCCTCGCTGCACCACGCGACGCCCGTGCCGAGGTCGAACCGCACCGCGACCCCGCCTTGCGGCGTCGCCGACAGGACGTAGGTCCAGTTGGTTCGTCCGCCGACGACGAAGAGCTTGTCGGGCTTGACGAACACGCGGAAGACCGGCCCGTCGCTGACGTCGTCGTCGTGGAACTGGTAGCCCTTCAGGAGCGTCGCCGTCCCGATGACCTTCCAGCGCGCCGCGGGCAGGTCGATCGTCACCGTCTGCGGGTCGCCGCCGACGTTGCTGACGGTGAGCGTCGCGCCGAACATGGTGGGGTCGCCGGCGCTGCCGACGGGCGGAGGCACGATCCGGTTCGTGGGCTGGAGCCGCGTCCCGGAACGGAACTTGAAGAAGCGCTTCTTGGGGTCGATCGGTGGGACCGGATCGTCCTTCACCACGAGCGCCACGGTCGGCACCGGCAGCGGATCGGCCGCCGCCACGGGTGCGCCGGCCACCGCCAGCCCGACCAGCGTCCCGAGGACGAGCCTCGTCATCGGTGGCGAGCGTAACAAGGGCGCCTCGTCGATGGCGAGGGAAAAAGCGCTTGCGGCTTGCTCCGGCGCCCAGGATTCGTCCCCTGACCGGGCGGGTTCACTTCGATCGCCGGCTCGGCTAGGACGGCTTCGCGTGCGCCTGGTCTGCTTCGGCGACATCCACATGGCCTTTCGGGCGATCGAGCGCCTCGGCCCCGTGCTCCGCGAGGCGGACGGCGCGATCCTGACCGGCGACCTCACCCACTTCGGCGATCCGCCCGACGCCTTCCGCGTGGTCGACGCGGTACGCGCCCATTGCCCCAGCGTGCTCGCCGTCACCGGCAACCTCGACATGCTCTCGGTGATCGACGCCTTCCGCGACGCCGGCATCTCGCTGCACGGCGAGGGGCGCCTGCTCGGCCCGCTCGGCGTCTTCGGCTGCGGCGGCTCCAACATCACGCCGATGGACACGCCGACCGAGCTCGAGGAGCACGAGCTCACGGACACGCTCGCGCGCGGCCACGCCGTGGTGGCGGACGCGGCGCGACGGCTCATGATCTGCCACACGCCGCCGTACGACACCCGCCTCGACCGCCTGATGAACGGCACACCCGTCGGCAGCCCCGCCGTCCGAACGTTCATCGAGACGCGTCGGCCAGAGGTCGCGATCGTCGGGCACATCCACGAAGGGCGCGGCGTGGACCGCGTCGGCCAGACGCTGGTCGTGAATCCGGGCGCGCTCCGCGACGGCGGCTACGTGGTCGTCGAGGACGACGGCACGGCGCTGCGCGCCGAGCTGCGGAGCTGGCGCGACGACGGCCGGTGATCCGCGCCGTCACCTTCGACGCCGCCGGCACGCTCCTCGCGCCGGCCGAGGCGGTCGGCGACACGTATGCACGGACGGCGGCGCGGTTCGGGATCTCGGTCCGCGCCGCCGACGTGGACGCGGCCTTTCGTCGCGCCCTGGCCGAGGCGCCGCCGCTGGCGTTCCCCGGCGTCGCGGCACACGAGCTGGCGCGCCGCGAGCGCGACTGGTGGCGCGCCGTCGTTCGGGCCGCGCTCGGCGCCGCGGCGTCGCCCGACGGGTTCGAGGCGTGCTTCGACGCCCTCTTCGCGCACTATGCGACGCCCGGTGCGTGGCGCGTCTACGCCGACGCCCGCCCCTGTCTCGAGGCCGCGCGCGCACGTGGTCTTCTCACGGCCGTCGTCTCGAACTTCGACCGGCGCCTGCCGTCGCTCCTGGACGGCCTCGGCCTTTCGCGCGCCGTCGATCGCGTGCTCTGGTCGACGCAGGTGGGCGCCGCAAAGCCCGCCGTCGCCATCTTCGCGGCCGCCGCTGCGGCGCTCGGCGTCGACGTGGGCGAGATCTGTCACGTGGGCGACGACGTCCGCGCCGACGTCGGCGGTGCGCGCGCCGCCGGCGCGAGCGCGCTCTACCTCGATCGCAGCGGCCGGACGCCGGGCGCGCTCGTCACGCTCGATCGGTTGCTCCAGGCGCTCGGCGCGGATCAGCCGTAGACGTCGACGAGCTCGCCCGTGGCATACGCCCGAGCCGAGGGCTCGTACGGGCGGCGTGGCGGGCGGGCGGCGAAGGGGACGTGGGGCACGACCCACGGGGTCGTGTACCGCGCCGTCGTCACCACTTCGGGGATGACGACTCGCGGCACCAGCGCGAGCGCCGGCACCGTAGCCACCTCCATGACGACGGGTCATCGCACGAGGCGTGCCGAGGCGTCCAGCAAAAAACGGCGGCAGAAACCGCCGAGCGGGCAACTTCGTGCTGCGCATGCGCGTGCGCAGGCGCATCCGCCGTGCGCCTTGGGGGCCCGCGCAACCTGGCAACGCGGCTGACGACGCGCCGGGTGCGCAGCGTCCGGCGCAGGCCGCCGGCCATGCGCGCGCTCAGGCGCGCATGGGCGCGTCGCCGATACCGTAGCGCTTCAGCTTGTAGAGCAGCGTGCGGCGCCCGATGCCGAGCAGCCGCGCCGCCTGCGTGCGGTTGTTGCGCGTCGCGACCAGCGCACGCTCGATGAGGGCGCGCTCGGCACCGCCGACCGCGCTCTCCAGCGTACCGCGAAAGTCGACCGCCGCGCTGCGCGGCGCCTCGCGGTCGGGATCGAGGTCCTCGATCGAGATGAGCGGGCCCGTCGCCATGACGACGGCGCGCTCGACCACGTTCTCGAGCTCGCGGACGTTCCCCGGCCACGGGCGCGTCGCCAGCCACGCGAGCGCGTCGGGCGCGAGGCGAAGCTCGGGACGCCCGTGCTTCGCGCCGAAGCGGGCCAGCAGGTGCTCCGCCAGCACGGGGATGTCGTCGATGCGATCGGCGAGGCGCGGCAGGCGCAGCGGTGCGACGCAGATCCGGAAGTAGAGATCCTCGCGGAACGTGCCGGAGCGGACGGCTGCTTCGAGATCGCAGTTGGTGGCCGCAATGAGCCGCACGTCGACCCCGATCGGACGCGAGCCGCCGACGCGGACGATCTCGCGCTCCTGCAGCACGCGCAGCACCTTCGCCTGTACGCCGGGGCTCATGTCGCCGATCTCGTCGAGGAACAGGGTTCCGCCGTGGGCGCGCTCGACGAGCCCCGGCCGCCGGTCGACGCCGGTCGCGATGCCGCGCTCGATGCCGAACAGCTCGGCTTCGAGGAGCGATTCAGGAAGCGCGGCGCAGTTGACGGCGACGAACGGACCGCCGCGCCGGCGCCCGCCGTCGTGAAGCGCGCGCGCGACGCGCTCCTTGCCGGTGCCGCTGGCGCCGAGGAGGAGCACCGTCACGTCGACGTCGCCGAGGCGCTCGATCGCCGTCACGACCTTGCGGAACGCGGGGCTGACGCCGACCAACGTCGCGGCGGCGCCGGGCGCGTCGGCACGGTGCGCGCGCGGCGCGAGATCGGTGCCCGCACGCAGGAACGCGTTCTCGAGCGCCATCGCGATCTGTGGCGCGACGAGATCGATCGCCGCCACGATCTCGGGCGAGATGCCGCCGGCCTCGCGCATCCCCACCCCGACGACCCCGAGGACGCCGCCCCGCGCGCGGAGCGGCTGTAAGAGGACGGCGCCGCAGCGGGCGAGCTCGGGCGGCAACGCGCCGGGTGCCGCGGCTTGCCCGCAGAGCTGGACCGCTTCGCCCCGACTCGCCACGTCCTGGACGAGGCGCGCAACCGGCACGAGCTCGCCCAGATCGCGCGTGGCGGCGAGGAGGGCGAAGCGCGCATCGGCGCCGCTCGCACCCCACACGATTACGCGATCGAGGGCGAGATGCCGCACGAGCGTCTCGACGGCGGCGGCTGCGGTCCGCTCGGGGGAATGCGCCCCGCCGAGCGCCTCCCCGATGGCCCGCACGAAGTTGATCTGCGCTCCCTCGGCCACGATTCCCGCCACCCACGATGAGGCTAGGAAGCGCGCTTCCGAGTCTCAAACAGGCCACAAAGCTTGACTCCTGCGCGATAAACTGCGACCCCTGAACTGGGTCGACCGGTTTGGGTCGGTGGAAAAATGAGGGAGGAACATCCAGTGATCGGACGGAAGATCGTTCTAGGACTGACGGCGCTGACGCTCTGCCTCGGGCTCGCCGCGAGCGGGGCCTACGCCAAGCCATGCCCGAAGAAGTGCCACACGGAGCTCACCGCCTGCAGGACTTCGTGCCTCGAGCTCAAGGGCAAGGCGAAGCGGATGTGCATCAAGGACTGCAAGCAGCCGATCATCGCCCTGTGTAAGGAGCGCAAGAGTCCCACGTCGTGCTCGCCGTCGGGCGCGTTCCTCGACGAGCTGACCTACTAGCTCAACGTACGGGGCGGCGTGGGACGACTACGCCGCCCCGTTCCTCGTTCCGCCCTTCCAGCACCGCGAGCGCGTCGGTACGGCGCACGAGCTGGTGGGGCTCGGAGCGAATCTTCTCTCCACCGTCCTCGAGCTCGCCGTCGAGCAGGAGACCACCGATGTCGGTCGCGCGGTGGAGGAACGAGAGGAAGCCTTCGCGCGTGAGCCACTGCGCGAGGTAGCCGCGGCTGCCGAGGTCCATGCGGAGCGGCCCCACGGCGGCTTCGTTGGTCCACACGAAGAGGGTCCAGCCCCAGTCCCACCGACCGCCGAGGTACTCCGCCGAGGAGCGCCGGGCCGGCGGACGCCAGAAGAGAAGGAAGTCGCGCGCGGAGCCCATGAGCTGGCGCGCGGTCGCGACGCCGGGCGACTCGGCGGCGGGCGCCGGGCTCGGGCGCGCGCGGCGACGCCTCGCAAAATCCACTGCGATCACGTTGCTCGGCGCCTGCTGCACTCAGCCGCGAAGCTACCAGCACCCTCCGGTGGCGTCAACGAGAAAGATGCATATCCCGGCGTAGTCAGTTTCCGCCGTAGCGCGTGTCGGCCTGCATGGCGAGGTGCTCCAGCATCTTCTGCTGTGCGTGTTGAAAAGCGACCGAGCGCAGCATCTCGTGGCCCTGTTGGGCGAGCGGTATCGCGGCGAGCACGCCCGCCAGCTCCACCGGCGAGATGCGGGCGATCTGCGCCTCCATCTCCGACAGGACCTCGGGCGGGAGCGGGGGCGTCTCGAACTGTCCCGTCAGATCGAGCATGGCCGCGAAACGCTCGGCAAATTGCGTCTTCGCTTCGGCCCGCTCCTCCGGCGTGACCGTGAGCTGGAGCTTGGTTGCGGCCGCCTGGAAGAGCCGGTCGAACGCGTCGAGCAGCGCATCTCGTCCCGTCATCTCGCGCCGGATCGTAGCCAGGGGCGACGGTGGTGTCATCCCCCGGCCCAAAGGTCGTAGACGGTTGACACCTTCGGGCATCGCCGGATAGCGCTCCGCGCATGCGTTGGGCGGCGTCCGGATTGCTGGTGCTGGTCATGACCGCCGGCACGGCCGCGGCCGACGGCGACGTCGCCGACCGTGCGGAAGCGGCGGCCACCCGCGCCGAGGCGGCGGCGGATCGCAGCGAGGCGGCCGCGAAGCAGGTCGAGGACGCCGCGGCGCGGCTCGAGCGTCTGGTCGACGAGTTCGAGCGCCGGCAGGAGCGCCGCGCCGGCGGGCACAAGAAGGAGTGAATCGCCGATGCCCGACGACACGCGAAGCATGGGCAATTCCATCGGCCGTGCGCTCCCCCAACCCGGGGACGCGCGGCTCGACGGCGGCGCACTCGTCGGTCGCATCCTGGGCGAGCAGGAGGTCCGCTACCTCTTCACGGTGAACGGCGGGCACATCTGGCCGATCCTCTCCCACCTCCGCGAGCACGACGTGCAGATGATCCACATGCGCCACGAGCAGTCGTGCGCCTATGCCGCCGACGCGTACGCCCGCACGAGCGGGCGCCCGGGTCTGCTCTCGGTCACCGCCGGGTGCGGTCTCACGAACGCCGTCACCGGGCTCTGCGTGGCCGGCCTCACCGGCAGCCCGGTCGTCTGCATCGCGGGCCAGCATCCCACGACCGAGGACTACCTCGGATCCTTCCAGGAGGCGTACGGCTCGGAGATCTGTCGCACGTTCTCGAAGTTCACCAAGCGCGTGCTCGACTGGTCGACGATCGAGGTCGACCTGCGGATGGCGTTCCGCGAGGCGATGAGCCCGCCGCCGGGTCCGACGCTGGTCGAGATCCCGACCAACGTCCTGTACCAGCAGGACGACGTCGCAGGGCAGCGACGCGGCGCGCGGATCTATCCCCAGGACGCGATGCGGAGCGCCGGAGATCCCGCCACGATCGAGCGCGCGCTCGAGCGGCTCGCGCGTGCGGAGCGTCCGCTCATCGTCGCCGGCGACGGCATCTTCTGGTCCGACGCGGCGGGGGAGCTGCGGGCCTTCGCGACGCGCATGCAGATCCCCGTCTACACGCGCCGCGCCGGACAGGGCGCCGTGTCCGAAGAGGATCCGCTCGCGGTGCGCGGTGCCTGGAAGAAGCCCTTCACGGGCCGTGCCGACGTGATCCTCGCGATCGGGTTCAAGTTCTGGAGCGGCGAGCACTTCGGCGAGCCGCCGACGTGGAGCGCGGAGGCGACGTACATCCAGGTCGATCCGACGCCGTCGCGTGTCGGCTGGCACGTGCCGGCCGACCTCCCGATCGTCGGCGACCCGAAGCTCGTACTGGCGCAGCTGCTCGCGCGCGCCGAAGCGCTCGGTCTCGACGGCGCGCGGCGCCGCGGCGGCGCGTGGCTCGCCGAGGTCGCGACGACGCGCACGCGCTTCGACGAGGCGCTGCGCGTGCAGGAAGCCGAGGTGCATGACGCGAGCCCGATCCATCCTGCGCGCCTCACGCGCGAGCTCCTCGACGTGATGGATCGCGACGCGACGCTCGTCATCGACAGCTTCACGCTCTCGGGATGGCTCTCGCAGTGGTTCGCGGCACGCTTTCCCGGTCAGATCGTCGACGCCGGTCCGCTCGCACCGGTCGGTCACGGCATCGGCATGGGCATCGGCGCGCAGCTCGCGCGACCGGGCAAGCAGGTGATCGTCGTCATCGGCGACGGCGGCCTCGGGATCGGCGGAATGGAGATCGAGACGGCGCTCAAGCACAAGCTGCCCGTCCACACCCTCGTGTGGAACAACAGCTCGTGGGGCCCGTCCTTCGATCAGATGCCGATGCTGCGCGGGCGCGTCGATCCCTTCGACATGCTGCCGGAGCTCCGCTACGATCGCATGTTCGAGGCGATCGGCTGCCACGGCGAGCACGTGACCAGGCCGGCGGAGATCCGGCCCGCGCTCGAACGCGCCTTCCGCTCGGGGCGAGCGTCCGTCATCAACGTGATCGGCGACCCGCGCGTCGGGCACGCGCGGCTCGGCGGGAACCTCCTGGGATCGACGAAGGTCTGACGGCGAAGGCGGCGGGCGTCGGTGCCGGTGGGTCCGCGAGGTCGAGGGCGAAGCTGCGGCTTCGGCTACGCCGCGCGAAAACACACTCCCGACGTCAGCACCGAACGTTTCGTCGCGCCACTTCGCAGGCGCCTCCGCTTCGCCCCCGACCTCGCGACGCACGGCACACCGTCAGTCCCCTTCCCCTTCGTCATTCCCCGGGGCAGAAGCCGGAGCGCGACATTCCCTCGCGCGAGTGCGCTGGGGCGGGGGGAGCTGCCGAGGCGTAGCGAGGCTGCGCGGGGCGGGCGGCGAGGGCGGAGCGCCCTTGAGCCGCGCGGCGCTCCGTCGTCGCGATGCTCGGCAGGCTGGGATCGCCGCGCGGCGAACTAAGACCAAATGAACGGCCGGCTCACATCCGCACGTTCGCGGATTAGTCTCGGGAGTCTCGCCACCCGCGGCTAGAGCCGCATACGGAGGAGCCGGCCA
>DATJZY010000135.1 GCA_035577985.1 Candidatus Eisenbacteria bacterium | reverse complement strand
CGACCGGACGGGGGTTGCCGTCGAGGTCGACCGACGGGGCGTCGGCGACGCTGCCCGCGTCGAGCGCCGGGCTGTCCTGCTTCAGATGGAAGTCGCTCCCGGGCACGACGAAGAGGTCCGTCGGCGTCGCGACGAAGGAGTGCAGGTCGTACCCCTGCCCTTGCCAGGTGGCGAGGCTGACGACGGTGTCGCCGTCGTCGAGGCTCATGCGGTCGATCACCGCGTTGTCGTCGCTGGTGAAGCCGGCGCGGCTGTCCGGTCCGATCGTGATCGCGCCGCGGAAGGAATGGAGGTTGTAGAGGATGTTGTTGACGACGCGGTTGCCCGTCGACCCGCCGTTGATGTTCACGCACCAGCGGCCGTCCGACGCGTTGACGATCGTGTTGTTCACGACCAGGTTGCCCGTCGAGCCGGTCGCGCCGTCGATCTGGTAGAGGCTGATGCCGCTCGCGTGGTTGTCGTAGAGGAGGTTGTTCCGGATGACGCCGTTCTGGGCACCGTCCATGTTGATGCCGGAGCCGCCGCCGACGCCGTTGCCGTGGATGACGTTCCGCTCGACGAGCGCGTTGGTGATGATGCCCGCCCCGCCCTGGCTGAGATCGCCGTTCATGTGGATCCCGTTGCCGTGGTTGTCGTGGACGTGGTTGCGGCGCACGATCGGCCGCGTGCAGGTGTTCGACACGTAGATGCCGTGCTCGAGCACCGAGCCGTAGGTCTCGTTGTCCTCGATCGTGAGGTCGTCGGCGAAGCCGCTGAAGATGCCCCACCGGCCGTTGTTCCCGGTGCGGCAGTTCCGCACCGTCACGAACTGCGAGACCGCGACGCGGATCCCGGCTCGGGTGCGGCCGTTCGCGACGAAGCCGTCGAGCACGACGTAGGCGGCGCCCTCGACGTTGATGCCGTCGGGCGTGGTGCCGTTGTCGGCGGTGATCTGCACGTTGGGCCCCTCGGCGTGGAAGGTGATCGGGCTCCCCGGGCTTCCCGACCGGTCGAGGTAGAAGCCCTGGTAGCTCCCATCCAGCACGTGGACGGTGTCCCCCGCGTTCACGACGCCGGCGGCGTGCCCGAGCGTCGCCCAGGCGGTCGCCATCGAGAGGCCGTCGGCACCGTCGCTGCCGCCGTTCTTCACCCAGTAGTCGGCCGCGCCGGCGGGACCGAGGGTCCCGACGAGGATGGCCGCCGCGAGCACGAGACGCATACGAGGAGTGTACGTGCGCCCCGTTCGAAGTCTCAAGCCGAAAGGGTTCATTTTGCTCTGGACTCGAGTCCAACCTCGTGTTAGACCCGAGTCCAATGGCGCCGGAGCGCGCACGGAGTCGAGACGACCAGCGGGCCCGCATCGTCGACGCGGCCCGCCGTTTGTTCGCCAGCCGCGGGTTCGACGAGGTGACCATGGCCGACGTCGCGGCCGACGCCGGCGTCGCACGCGCCACCGTCTTCAATCATTTCGGGTCGAAGCACGCCCTCGTCGAAGCGATCACCGAGGACGTCATCGCGTACTACGACGGCATGCTTCGCAACGCCCTCGCCGACACTTCCACGCCGACGCCGACGCTCGTGCGTGCCCTCTTCGACGAGATGGGCGCGGGGATCGAGGAAGACCGCCGGTTCTATCGGGGCGTGTTCCGGGAGATCGCGAAGGTGCGTCTCGGGCTCGACGAAGGGGGCGTCGGGCAGCGGGCCGGCGAAGCCGCCCTCGAGCTCCTCGTCCAGCTCCTGGCGCGCGGCCAGGAGCGCGGCGAGCTGAGCCGGACCTTTCGCGCCCAGGACCTCGCGTCCGCGTTCGACAGTCTGGTCAACGGCACCATCACCCACTGGCTCTACGGCGACGCAGCCGAGCCGCTCCGGGAGCGGATGGGACGTGCGGCGGCGGTGTTCCTCGGAGAGGTCGCGACGGGCACACCGGCGAAGCGCCGCCCGCCACCAACCCTGGCGCCGCGGAGGATGCGGCACCGTCGATGAGAGGAGGATGTCCGATGCGACCGCTCGCCTACGACCCTCTCGACCCGATCGTCCGGCAGGATCCGTATCCCTACTACGCCGCGCTCCGACGCGAAGCGCCGGTCCACCAGGTCCCGGGTCTCGGGATCTGGGCCGTGAGCCGGCACGCGGACGTCCTCGCCGTGCTCCGTGACCACGAGCGCTTCTCGTCGGCCGCGATGGCCGCCGTCGTGCGGCGGCCGGCCGCCTACGCGCCTGCCGGCAACCAGGAGGGCGCGCCCGATCCCATGGCGGCGGCGATCATCGGCGCGGACCCGCCGGCGCACACGCGCCTGCGGACCATCGTCAGCCGCGCCTTCACCCCGCGCCGGATCGCCGAGCTCGAGCCGCGCATCAGGGAGATCGCGCGAGGCCTGGTGGCGCGGTTCGCCGCGGCGGGCGAGTGCGACGTGGTCGGCGACTACGGGGTCGAGCTGCCCATCGCCGTCATCGCCGCGCTGCTGGGGATCGATCCCGATCGCCACCGCGACTTCAAGCGCTGGTCCGACGCCCTCATGCACGCCGTCTTCGACACGCCCGCCCCCGAGGAGCTCGAGGAGATCGGCCGGACCCTCGAGGAGGTGAACACCTACGTCGAGGAGGTCATCGCCGCGCGCCACGTCCGACCGGCGGACGATCTCATCGGAACGCTCGTCCGTGCGGAATCGCTCGACGGTGCGCTCAGCGCCGACGAGGTGAAGATCTTCGTCTTCACGCTGCTCGTCGCCGGGAACGTGACGACGACCCACTTGATCGCCAATGCGACCCTCGCTCTCCTCGCGCACCCCGAGGAGCTCGCCAGAGTCCAGCGCGCGCCGCAGTTGATTCCACCGATGATCGAGGAGGGGCTGCGTTACGACCCGCCGGTGCAGTTCCTGTTCCGGACGGCGACCTGCGACGTCGACCTCGCGGGCGTCACCATTCCGCAGGGAGCGATGGTGGCGCCGCTGTTTGCCTCCGCGAACCGCGACGAGCGCGTCTTCGCCGACCCGGACCGATTCGACGTCACGCGCAACCCGAAGGACCACCTCGCCTTCGGACATGGCCTGCACTTCTGCCTCGGAGCCGCGCTCGCGCGCCTCGAGGCTCGCGTGGCGTTCGAAGAGCTGCTGCCGCGCCTGGGACATCCGACCCGCGTCGACGACCAGCTCACATGGACGCCGGCGCTCACCATGCGCGGGCCGACGGCGCTCCGCCTTCGCTTCCAGCCGACGACCGATCGTCGGCCCGTCCGTGTCTGCGCGCCCGACCCCGAGTCCGTCGTCCGGCGCTTCATCGAGGCATGGTCCCGTCTCGATCCGGCCGAGCTCGCCGCGTACTTCACCGAGGACGGCACCTACCACAACGTGCCGCTCGCCCCCGTCCGCGGGCGAGCGAGCATCGAGGCGATGATCCGCGCCTTCACCTCCTCCTGGACGGAGACGCGGTGGGACATCGTCACGCTGCTGTCCTCCGGGGACGTGGTCGTAGCCGAGCGCATCGACCGCACGCGCGCCGGCGATCGCGCCGTCGACCTGCCGATCGTCGGCGTGTTCGAGCTCGAGCGCGGCCGGATCAAGGCGTGGCGCGACTATTTCAACCTGAGCACGTACACGGAAGCCATGGCGTAGCGCGCCGCTCGGCTACCTCGGCGGGAACCCCTTCGACGGACAGTGCGTGATGTCGGTCGTGTCGCAGATGGTGCGCAGCTTGAAGTCCGGCGGCCAGTAGACCGTGAGGAAGATGTGCGCGCGCTGATGGTCGAGCCCCGCGCGCCAGGCGCGCGTCTGATCGAGGGCGAGCACGGCAGCCATCCAGTCCATGTGGGCCTGGTCCGCCAGGTCGAAGAGATCGGCGATCTGATGCGCCGGCCGCGCGCGATCGACCGCGGTCGGGAACTCGGGCATCGTGAGGAGCGTCCGTTCTTCGGCATCGCGCGCCATCGCTTCGAGCTCGTGATGGAGCGCGATCGTGTTGCAGGCGGGCGGAGGCGTGCCGTTCTTCACCGACTCGCCGAAGTCGTGGTGGCACTGGTGGATCTCATGGATCTTCGCCACCTGCTCCCCGGTGAGCGGCTGGCGCGCGATCGGCCTGCCGGTCAGCATGCCGAGGGCCAAGCGCCTCCGATCGCGCCTGCAGTCGCCATCGGACGTACATGCCTTGACGCCTCCCGCGCAGACGTCGGACTCGAGACACGGAGGCGCCAGGGGCGTCACCGGGACGAGGTCCTCGTTGCCCGCCACCAGCTCGTCGTCGACGACCGAGAGGTCGAGGATGCGCATGACGTCGTCCGGAATGCCCGCGGCGGCGTTCTCGTGCGGGCGCGCGAGGAAGCAGTGCCGGAAGCTCTGCAGGACGGCGAATGGCGTACCCACGTCGTATTGCGGCCCGAACGGCCAGTCCTTGCCGTGATCGAGCGGATCGATCGATTTCCGCGCGCTGAAATCACCGAACGTCCGGGCAATGAGCGAGCGCGCCGTCTTGAGCGCGCTCCGGCACGATCTGAGGCGCGTCGCGACCAGGTAGACCGCAGGCACGGCGACCGCGAAGCGCCCCTGGATGCGCAGGAAGCGCTCCGTCTGCGTGTTGTAGTCGCCGGTGACGGGATTGTTCTTCTTGAACGCGTCGCTGTCGCCGTAGCGCACCGAGGCGTCCTCCGGCCGGGGATGGTACGGCATCACAATCTGCGCGCGGGCCTCGCCCGCGAGCGCCAGCACGAGCGCGAGCGCGATCGACTTCATGGGGACCCCCCTTCCACTGCGGGTCGCGCGGCACGATCGGTCGCCACCCGGGGAGCGCTAGTCGGCGCGAAGGGTCATGGGCGCGCAGCGCGCACCCGAGCGGTCGCCAACCCCCCAGGAAACTCCTCCTCCTCGACGCAACCCGCTGCGCCGATCCGGTGCACCTCCCGTGCCACCCGGCGCCCCGACGGCGACACGCGGTGTTACCGTCGCGCGAGCGGCAGACGCCTGCGCGATCGCGCGACGCGCCGGCGCCACGGGGTCCGATCGTGTACGCCGGGTGCACAAAGCGCCGTGCGGACCGCCGTGCCGGCGCCCCTCGACTGCATTGACAGCGGCACGGCATCCGCGTCACATCCTAGGCGGATGCCGCCGCCAGGCAGCAAGACCGAGATCGAGGCGCTGAAGGCCCTGCTGGATTCGGCGCGCGACCTGGTAGCAGACATCGCGGACGAATCGATGGAACGCGCGCTGCGCTCTCTCGCGCGCCTTCCCCCCGAGGAGCGGGGAGTGATCGCATTGGCGCTCGATCGGGCCGTCACCTCCTGGCAAGCCAACGAGGCCTTCGGGCCACTCAACCACGTCCGCTTGCGCGCGAATCCCCACGCGCAGTTCTTCGTCCGCGTCTTCGATCCCGTGCCCGAGGAGCCCTTCCAGCAGCTCGACATCGTCCCGGAGACGCTCCGGGTCATGAAGCGCCTCGCGATCCTCATTCATCCGGAGGCGCGCGCCATCTGGGAGGAAGCCGTCGCGACCGCCCTCCCGATGCTGACGACGCAGGAATGGACGGACTGCGTGCGATTCCTCGAGCTCGCGCTCGCCGCCGCGACGGCCAGGACACCCGGCTCTCAGGAGCCCGGCGTTGCGGACGCCGGCACGACGCCGTCGGCCGAAGGCGCGGAACGCGACAAGAAGGCGGGGAGCTGACCCCGTCCGGCAGACGGCCGGAGGCGCACCGTGCTAGGAGATGCCGCGATGCGCGGGTCGGTGCAGTACGTCGCGGCCGCGGACGGAACCATCCTCGCCTGCACGGAGGAGGGGCAGGGTCTCCCCTGCCTGTACCTGAGCCCGATCGCCTCGCATCTCGAGCGCGCCCGCGACGTCGATGCGCTGCGGTCGTTCTTCGACTGGACGGCCGCGCGCGCCCGACTCGTCCGGATGGACTATCGCGGCACCGGCCTCTCGCAGCGCGGCGCGGTCGATTGCTCGATGGATCGGATCGTCGAGGACATCGACCGCGTGCTCGGACATTTCGGCGTCGAGGGTGCCGCCGTTCTGAGCTTCGGGCCGAGCACACTGGCGGCCATCGCGTTCGCCCATCGCTTCCCCTCGCGTGTCGGCCGCCTCGTCCTGCACCACCCGGTCGTCACCGGAAGCGACCTCCAGGCGGGCGGCGGGATGGCTCAGCTCGGAGAGATCGCCCAGACCAACTGGGAGCTCTTCACCGTGCTGGGTCAGACGGCGGTGTTCGGAGGCAGCGACGCGCGCGCGGATCAGCAGGCCGCCGTTCTGCGCGCCGCCGCGAGCCCGGCGGAGTACTTCGCACACTGGAATGCGCACGTGGCGACGGACGTGTCGGCGCTGCTTCCGGAGATCGCCGTCCCTGCCCTCGTGATCCTGCCGGCCCAGAGCATCGCGTCCCAGCCGAACAGCGTGCGGCGCGTCGCCGCCAGGCTGCCGAACGCCCGCGTAGTGGAGATGGAGGGCAAGTACGTCGCCCGCGTCCTCGACGATCCACGCATGGTCGCCGCCATCGCGGACTTCCTCGGCCTGCCGGTCGGGTCCGCCGCCCCGGCGGCGCAGAGCACGGCGGTCATCCTGTTCGCCGACATCGTCGACTCGACCGCGCTCACCGAGCAGCTCGGCGACGACGCCTTCCGGCGCCGTGCGCGCGACCTCGACGAGCGCCTGCGCGGCCTCATCCGCGACGGCACCGGCCGATCGATCGACGGCAAGCTCGTCGGCGACGGCGTCCTCGCGGTGTTCGCGTCGGCGCGCAATGCCATCGCCGTCGCCCTGCGCTGTCGCGACGCCGCGTCGGCAGCCGGCCTGTCGCTGCACCTGGGCCTCCACGCGGGCGACGTGATCGACGAGGGCGGCAACGTCTACGGCGGAGCCGTGAACCTCGCGGCACGCGTCGCCGCCGCGGCCGCGCCGGGCGAGGTCCTCGTCACCGACACCGTGCGGGGGCTCGCTCGGACGTCGGCGGAGGTCGACTTCACCCCACGGGGCGCCCACGAGCTGAAGGGCGTGGGGGAGCCGCAGGCGCTGTTCGCGGTATCGCCGCGGTGACCCGACGCGAGCGTCGCGCCGTCAGGGCTTCGATTGCGGTTGGGGCGCCGGCTGGCTCTGCACGCGGCCGAGGTAGACGGGGCCGATACGCCCTCCAGCCTCGGTGACGGCACAGTTGCAGCGGTCGCCCTCGAAGGCGCGGTC
>DATJZY010000134.1 GCA_035577985.1 Candidatus Eisenbacteria bacterium | reverse complement strand
CCAGCCCGGAGTACAACTCGTGCGGGACCCCTTCCGGGTGATTTTCGACTTCACGCACATCTCGGGAGCCCCCACGGGGCAGTTCGGGACCGTCCGCGACCGCGACAACGTCCGGTTCCAGTTCGAGTTCGTCTTCTGAGGCCCGAGATCGTCCCGACGTATCGATCGGCACGCGGACGGCGTTGACAGTAGAAACGCCGTCCCGGTATGCCCGTTGATCGACGCTCGCAGGGCCCCTGGGCTCGTGGGCCCAGGAGGTTTGATGAGACGATCGTTTGCCGTATTCGCCGCGCTCGCCCTGGCCGTTCCCGCGGCGGCCGCGCCCGGCACACCGATCGACCTGGACGACGTCCGTCAGAACCTGTTCGCGTCGTGTTTCCCGACCGACCGCGAAGGGTGGATGGTGGGCGAGCTCGGACGCATTCTGCGCACGACCGACGGTGGCAAGAGCTGGGTACGTCAGGACGCCGGGACGAAACGCCCGTTCCTCGCGATGGCCTGTCGCGACGCGCGTACGGCCTGGATCGCCGGCAAGGAGGGCATCGTCTACGGCACGAAGGACGGCGGCGACACGTGGACGCAGTTCCAGACCGGCTCCAACCGCCACGTCTTCTCGATCGAGTTCCCGACGGCCGAGCGCGGTCACTTGGTCGGCGACTTCGGCACCATGGTCCACACCGAGGACGGCGGGAAGACCTGGACCGTCTCGCGCATTCCGGAGTCGGTCGTGCTCCCCGACACGGCGCTCGACACGGGCGTCGAGCCCGGCGACGTCAACCTCTACGGCATGTCGTTCGGCGACGCCGACCACGTGTGGGTGGTCGGCGAGTTCGGCATCATCGTCGCGTCGGACGACGGCGGCCGGACGTGGCACCAGCAGCACACACCGATCGAGAGCACCCTGTTCGGCATCAAGTTCACGGACGCGAAGCACGGCTTCGCCGTCGGCATCGATTCCACGATCCTCGCGACCGAAGACGGCGGCGAGACGTGGCGGACGGTGCCCCCACCCGTGACGCAACGGTCCTACTACGACATCGCGCTCCGCGGGACGACCGGCTGGATCGTGGGCGACTCGGGAACGGTGCTCAAGACCACCGACGGTGGCGCGACCTGGGTGGTCGAGCCGCTGCCGATCCAGCTCGCCTCGAACTGGATCCGCACCGTGTCGATCGCGCCGACGGGCGGCGGGCTGGCGGTCGGATCCGAGGGCCTCGTGCTCCGGATCGAGGGCGCGAAGCTCGAGCGTCTGGAAGGTGGCCACGGATCCACGGAGACGAAGTCATGATTCCCAAGCGATGGATCGAAGCCTACCTCCGCTTCCTGCTCCGCCGCCGCATGCCGGTGGCGATCCTCACGGCGGTGATGACCGTGTTCTTCGCCTGGCAGTGCACCCACATCCGCGTGCTCCCGCAGTTCCTGGACTTCTACCCCGGGCCGCTCAAGCTCACGTTCCTCGGTAAGGAGGTCACCGTTCGCGAGGGCCATCCGTACATCCAGATCTACAACGAGTTCCGGCGGATGTTCGGCAGCGCGAACGTCTTGACGATGATCGTCGAGGTCCAGCACGGCGACATCTACAATCCGACGACGCTCGAGAAGGTCGACTACATCACGAAGCAATTGACGGAGACGAAGGGCGTCGTCCCGTATCAGATCCTGTCGATCGCCCACCCGCGCATGAAGAGCATCACGAACGCGGGGGGTGCGATCCAGATCCGTGAAGTGTTCTATCCCGAAGTGCCGAAGACGCAGGAGGCGGCCGACCGCGTGAAGTTCGCGGTGTACTCGACCAAGGGCATCCGCGGCCTCTACGTCTCGCAGGACGACACGGCGGCGCTCGTGACCGCAGGCTTCTGGGAGGAGGAGCTCGACTTCGACTACCTCTACACCCGCCTGAACGACATCAAGGCCCACGTCGAGGACGACAACACCAAGGTCTACATCACGGGTTTTCCGTGGCTCTACACGTCGATCCAACGCTACGTGCCGCAGGTGGGCCAGGTGTTCGTGCTCACGGTCGCCGCGCTCACGTTCCTGCTCTGGAACTACTTCCGGAGCTGGCCAGGCGTGTGGGTGCCGATCTTCTCCGGCGTGCTCTCGAGCGTGTGGGCGCTCGGGCTCGTCCCGCTCCTCGGCCTCAACCTCGATCCGCTCGTGCTCGTGATCCCGGTCTTCCTCTCGGCCCGCGCACTCTCGCACTCGGTCCAATCGATGGACCGCTACCACGAGGAGTACCATCACACCGGCGACAAGACGACGGCGATCGTCGAATCGTACTCGCACCTCTTTCCGCCCGCGATCGCGTCGGTGCTGGCCGACGGCTTCGCGCTCCTCGTGGTCGCCATCGCGCCGATCCCGCTCATCCAGAAGTGCGCCATCTTCTCGAGCTTCTGGATCGTCTCGATCTTCGTCAGCGTCGTGACCCTGCATCCGATCATCCTCTCGGCGACGAGCCCGCCGGGAACGCACGCGGGCTATCCCGGGTGGGCGCGGGCGCTCGGCTGGGCGACGCTCGCCATCAGCGGTGCGGCGTTCTTCGGCTACGCGCTGTCGATCGCGTGGGCGCTCCTCGGCCCGGTGAAGCTCGGGCTCATGCTCGCGATCGCCGTCGCGCTCTACCTCTGGCACGAGCACATCTACCAGGTGCTCACGAACTGGACGATCGCCGCATCGAACGGCTGGCGGCGCTACGCCGGCGTCGCGCTCACGATCGCGCTCTATCTCCTCTGTCCGGTCTGGGGCTGGCGACTCAAGGTCGGCGACATGACGCCGGGCGCGGCGCTCCTCTTCCCCGATCACCCGTACAACATCGCGTACGCCAAGCTGAACGAGAAGTTCGTCGGCGCGAACCAGCTCGTCATCATCGCCGACACGGGCAAGGTGGACGGACTCAAGAACGTCCAGGCGCTCAACGAGATGGAGGAGTTCGCCGACCACATGGAGGCGGTCCCGGGGGCCGGCCAGTCGGTCACGGTGATCGACATCTTGAAGCAGCTCGCGCGCCTGTTCCGCGAGGGCGAGCCCAAGTGGGCCTTCATCCCGGACAAGGAGAAGTACATCGCCGAGCTCTTCTACCAGTTCACGCAGACAGGCCAGGCGGGCGACCTCGATCGCTTCATGTCGCCCGACATGCGGTACGGGACGATCATCACGCTCTTCCGTGGCTACTCGCACGACACGATCATGAACGCGATCGACGCCGGGAAGTCGTGGGCTGCGCAGCATTCGGACGAGCACATCCACTACCTGCTCGCGGGCGGCCTCTTCGGCGTGCTCGCGGCGGTGAACGAGGCTGTCGACAACTCGTACTGGACGACGCTCATCATGGTGATGGTCGCCGTCGCGGGGTGCCTGTACTTCACGTACGGGTCGATCGTGGCGACGTTGCTGCTCATGATTCCCGTCGTGCTCTCGCAGCTCGCGTGCGAATGTTTCATGTACCTGTGGCGCATCGACTTGAACGTGAACTCGCTGCCCATCGCGGCGGCCGGAGCGGGCGTCGGCGTCGACTACGGGATCTACCACTTCAGCCGCATGATCGACGCCGTCGAAGAAGGTCGCGACCTCGACGACGCGGTCGACTACGCGACGGCCACCACCGGCAAGGCGATCATCTTCACCGCGACGACGATGCTCGCAGGCACGATCTTCTGGTGGTTCTCGGATCTGAAGTTCCAGGCCGAGATGGGGTTGCTCCTCGCGCTCCTCATGATCTTCAATACGTTCGGCGGGCTCGTGCTCGTGCCGGCGTGGATCAAAGTCGTACGACCGCGCTTCCTCACCGCACGCGTGGTGCCGGCCACGACACACTCGGCCCGCGCCGCGGTCGCTTGATCGAAGCCAAGCAGCTCACCAAACGATTCGGCGGCCGCACCGCCATCGACGGCGTCACGCTCCGCGTCGAGCGGGGCGAGGTCGTGGGCTTTCTCGGGCCGAACGGCGCGGGGAAGTCGACGACGTTCCGCATTCTCGCCGGCATCTTCCCGCCCGACGCCGGCACGGCGTCGATCGACGGGCTCGACCTCGAGCGCGAGCCGCTCGCGGCGCGACGGCGTCTGGGCTACGTGCCCGAGCGTCCCGCGCTGCAGCACGAGCTCACCGTCGACGACCAACTCGCGTTCGTCGCCGCGCTCCGCGACGTGCCGGCGGGCGCCGCGCGGCGCGAGACGATGGAGCGCGCGATCGTCCGCACCGGGCTCGCCGACGTCCGCCGCCGCCGTATCGGGGCCCTCTCGCGCGGCTTCCGGCAGCGGGTCAGCCTCGCAACCGCGCTGGTGGGCGATCCGCCCGCGCTCCTCCTCGACGAGCCGACGGTGGGCCTCGACCCGGCGCAGAGTGCCGAGACGCGCCGCTTCGTGCGGGAGTTCGGGCGCGATCACGCCGTGTTCGTGTCGAGCCACATCCTGGCCGACGTCGAAGCGCTCTGCGACCGCGTCGTCGTCCTGCATCGCGGCCGCGTCCTCGCCGACGGCGATCCGGCGACGCTCGCCGCCCGCCTGCGACGGACCTCCTACGTCGACGTCGAAGCGGCGGCACCCGCCGAGCGTCTCGCGGGCATCCTCGCGAGCGTCGCCGGCGTGCTCGGGACCGAGTCGCTGCCCGGGCCCTCCGAGCCGGGGCGCTGCCGGGTCGAAGTGGCGCTCGGCCACGACGTGCGGCCCGCGATCGCCGCCGCCATCGCCGCCGCCGGCATCGGGCTCTTCGCCCTCGTCCCGGTCGAGCCGTCGCTCGAAGAGGCGTTCCTCGCCCTCACCGAGGGTCCGCGCGCGTGAGGAAGGCGCTCGCCATCTGCCGCCGCGACCTCGGCATCATGTTCGGCGGGCCGCTCGCCTGGACGTTGATCGGCGCGTTCACCTTCCTCTCGGGCTATTTCTTCTACAGCGACCTCACGTTTTACGTCCTGTTCGGCGGCGGCGGCCTGCCGACTGGCCTGTGGCGCTACGTATTCCTGCACTACCGGCTGGTCGCGATGCTCGTCGTGCCGCTGGTGACCATGCGGCTCCTCGCCGAGGAGCGGAAGCTCGGCACGCTGGAGCTCATGTGGAGCCTCCCGATCCGCGATCAGGAAGTCCTGGCGGGCAAGTTCCTCGCGGCGGCCGTCGTCTATCTGATCATGCTCGGCGGAACGGCCGTGGGGCCGGCGGTCCTGTTCGCGCTGCACCCCTTCGCGGTCGGGCCCGTCCTGGCCGGCTACCTCGGCATGGTGCTCCTGGGTTTCGGATTCATCGCGTGCGGGCTCGCCGCCTCGGCGATCGCCGAGAACCAGGTCGTGAGCGCCATGCTCACGTACGGCGTGATCGTCTTCCTGTGGTTCGCGTCGACCAACGAGGCAGCTATCGGCGAGGGCGTCGCCTGGATCGTCGTCGGCCTCTCGCTCTTCGATCGCTTCTCGGGGTTCGCACAGGGCGTCGTCGATCTCCGTGACGTCGTGTTCTTCGCCGCCTTCGCCGCCCTGTTCCTCTTCCTGGCGCTGCGGGCGCTCGGCGCGCGCGCGTGGCGAGGGGTCGCATGAGGCGTGGTCCCCTCCTCCTCGCCGTCCAGACGGCGCTCGTCGCCGGCATTCTCGCCTGCGTCGTGCTGATCGCGCACCGGCATCCGTGGCGCCTGGATCTCACGCCGGAGAAGCGCTTCACGCTGGCGCCGCACACGCGCGAGGTGCTGGCGCGCCTTCGGGACGACGTCACGGTCACCGGATTCTATTCGGGGCAGGATCCGGCGATGCGGCAGGACCTGGCGGACCTCCTCGCCCTGTACGAGGACGCATCGCCGCGCGTGCACGCGAGACTGCTCGACTTGGACCGGAGCCCCGGCGCGGCCGAGCGCCTGCGCGTCCATACCTACAACGTCGTCGTGGTCGAGGTGGGCGAGCGGCGCGAGCGCGTCGACCTCACGACCGAGGAGCGCATCACCTCGGCGATCCTGCGCGTGGCGGGCACGCCGCCCGTCCCGACCTACGTCGTGCGCGGGCACGGCGAATGCGACCCGCGCGACGACGAGGGACGCGGCGGCAGCGGCCAGGGCGCCGAGGCGCTCGCCGCGGACGGATTCGACCTCCGCGTCGTGGAGGGCGCGGCGGCGCTGCCGGACGACGCCGGGCTGGTGATCGTCGCCGGTCCGACGCGCGATCTCGCGCCGTCCGAGGTGGCGGCGATCGACGCCCACGTCCGGCGCGGGGGATCGCTGCTGGCGCTCGTCGATCCGCCGACGCCGCCAAGCGTCGCCCGGCTCTTGCGCGGCTTCGGCGTGGAGCTCGGCAACGACGTGGTCGTCGACGAGCAGGGACGGCTGCTCGGCACCGACGGGCTCGCCGCGCGCATCGCGTTCCTGAACCAGAGCCTCGTGCCGCAGGCGCCCGAGGTGAACGCCATCCTGCCGATCGCGCAGTCGCTGCGGCTGGTCGAGGGCGAGGGCGTGCGCGCGGAGTACCTCGGTGTCACGGCGGAGTCGACCTGGGCCGACGTCGATCGGCGATCGCTCGGCAACGGCGAGACGCACTTCCGGCCCGACGTCGACCGCCGCGGTCCGCTCCCCGTCGCCGCGCTCGCGCGCGTCGACGCCGGCCAGGGGCGCGAAGGGCGCGTCGTCGTGGTCGGCGACGCGGATTTCGGGACCAACCTGCACCTCGGCGTGCTCGGCAACCGCGACTTCCTCCTGGTCGCGGCCGAGCTCGCGACCCGGGCCGACGCCTACACGGCCGCGCGCCCGCCCGTCCGCTCGACGTCGACGTTCTCGTCGCTCGCTCTCACGGCGCGCGAAGCACGGCTCGTCCTGTGGCTCGCGGCGATCGTCCCGGCGCTCGTCTGCGCGGGCGTCGCCGCTGCAACGGTGCGGCGCCGGCGATTCGCGTGACGGGTCGAGGGACCATCGGCCTCGCGATCACGTTCGCGGTCCTGGCGACGTACCTCGCGCTCACGCGCCCGCCCGCTGCGCCACCCGAGGAGGCGCTCGCAGCGACGCTTCTCTCGACTCCGATCGATTCGATCTCGCGGGTCGACATCGGATCGGATCTCACCGCCGTACGCCGCGGGAGCGAGTGGAGTGTCCCCCAGGTGGAGGATCTGCTGGCAGCCCTGGCCACGCTGCGACCCGTCGGCATCGTCGACGAGGCGCCGAGCGACCCGTCGGCCTACGGTCTCGGGGCTGACGCGCCGCGGCTTCGCGTGCTCTCGGGCACACGCACGGTCCTCGACCTCGAGCTCGGCGCGCCGAACCCCGCGGGCACCGGACTGTACGTGCGACACGCCGGCCAGACGCCGGTGCTGCTCGTCGGCTCTCTGCTCCGCTGGGAGGTCGAAAAGGTCCGGAGAGTCGCTTCGACGACCGCAACGCCTTGACAACCGTATTCGAAACGGGCGAACCATGCGAAGCTCGGAGGGGGTCCCAATGAGAAGAACGATTCGTTTCGCGTGGCTCGGCCTCGCGCTGGGCGCGCTGTGGCTCGTCGCGCCCGCACGTGCCGCCGACGACCAGCCGTGGGTGCTCGACGCCAACAACTGGCAGGAGGGCGAGAAGCTCTTGCCCGAGCCCGTCGTGAAGCGCCTGAAGGACGGGCAGTACTGGTTCAAGGTCGTTCCCGTCGATCCCAAGAAGTTCCGCGAGAACTATTCGGGCAAGTTCTGGGACGCGACGGCATCGAACGCTGGCAAGTACGACGTCGAGCCGAAGCAGTGCGGCCTCGTCGACAAGTCGACCGGCAAGATCCCGGACTTCCTGATCGGGCTGCCGTTCCCGACCATCGACAAGAGCGATCCCAACGCCGCCTGCAAGATCGCGCACAACTTCGCCTTCGCGGGCAACGCCGGCGGCGGCGGCGGCGCCACGTTCACGCTGAATGGCGTCGACGGCAACGGACAGTTCCGTCGCGTGAAGGCCTTCTTGCACGGCATGATCTACCAGGGTCGCCTCGAAGGGCAGATCCAGGACAACCCGGAGAACCTCGCGGTCCAGGGCGTCGGTGGCGCGCTCGAGCCACAGGACGTCGAGGGCGTCTCCACGCTCACCAAGCGCTACTGGGACTGGGACAGCCAGGACGCCATCTGGGCGTACGTGCCGTCGACCCGCCGCGCGCGTCGCGTGAACGCGGCCTCGCGCTCGGATCCGGTCGCGGGCCTCGACATCTTCGCCGACGATCTCAACTGCTACGCGGGCAAGATCGAGTACTACCAGTGGAAGCTCGTCGGCGAGAGCACGGTGCTCGCCCCGGTGCTCCAGCCGTATCCTTTCAAGATGAAGCCTGGCCCGAGCCCGACGCGGTTCGCGGTCGACACGCCGTACATGTCGGCCGGCTACGAGAAGCCCGGCAGCAAGGGCGCCCCCTGGTGGATCCAGGAGAATCTCGTCTTCGTGCCGCGTCCGGTGTGGATCGTCGAAGGACAGTCGAGCGACCCCTACTACAACTTCGGCAAGGTCATCATGTACTTCGACAAGGAGATGTACCGCATCTACTGGAAGCTCGTGCACAACCGCGCCGGCGAGTACTTCTACACCGCGATGTGCGGCTACCACTTCGTGAAGAACGACGAGACCTACCACGCCGTGTTCCCGAACCTGGTCGTCGGCGTGAACGACAAGACGAACCGTGCCGCGCTCGGCGGCCGCTATCAGGAATCGTTCATCGAGAAGAAGTGGGATCCGGCGTACTTCTCGCTCCGCACGCTCACGCGCATGACCGACTGATGCGCGCCTGGTGGCTCACGCTCGCCGTCGCCGCGCTCGTGTGGAGCGCCGGCGCGACGGCGAGCGCGGCCGACGCGGAGATCCTCGAGCACAAAGGCCGCTGGGAGTCGGGGTACGGCTCCACGTGGTACAACGTCGTCGGCCGCCTCCGGAACACGACCGACCACGCCCTGCGGTGGGTGAAGCTCCGCATCGACGCCGTCGACGACAAGGGCAAGGTCGTCGCGTCGACCGACACCTACAACGAGAGCGCCGAGGTTCTGACCGTCCCCGAGGCGAACCCGCAGGACCTGCTGAAGGCCGGCAAGGTGAAGCCGCTCGCCGCGGGCGCGGAAGAGCGGTTCCGCGGCAGCTTCCTCAAGGACGAGACGCCGTCGTTCACGGACTACAAGGTGATCGTGGTGGAGACGCCGGCCGCGAAGTAGCGCGGCGGATACTGGACCGGCCGTTCCTCGAGTGGGAGGATGCGCCGTCGTGGATCGCTGGGACATCGTCACGATCGGCGGCGGCATCGCCGCCAGCGCGCTCGCGAAGGCGATGGCCGAGCGCGGGGCCCGCGTCCTGGTCGTCGAGCGCGAGCGGGAGTTCCGCGATCGCGTGCGAGGCGAAGCGCTGGCCCCCTGGGGCGCCGCGGAGCTCGCGGCGTTGGGGCTCCTTCGCGACGTGCAACCCGCGATCGCCGAGGAGCTGCGTACCCTGCGCTTCTTCGTCGCCGGCACGCAGGTCTCCGAGCGCCCGTTCGCAGCCACGACGCTGCAGGGGATGAACTGGTTCTCCTTCTATCACCCCGACCTGCAGCGCATCTGCGTCGACGCTGCCGTGCGCGCGGGCGCCGAGGTGCGGCGCGGCGCCCGCGTCGTCGGCCTTCGCCCCGGACGACCGCCCGTCGTCTCGGTCGAGCAGGACGGACGTCGCGACGACGTCGCTGCGCGCATCGTCGTCGCGGCCGACGGGCGCGGCTCGGCCGCGCGCGGGCTCGCCGGTTTCGAGACCCGCCGCGATCCGGAGCGACTCCTGTTCGCCGGCGTGTACGTCGAGACCCTCGGGCTCGAACCCGGCCACTTCTACCAGTTCGCCGACCCGCCGCACGGCCGCATGGGGTACGTCTTCCCGCAGCGTGATGGCCGCGCACGTTGCTACGTCGGGTGGAACGCGTCGAGCGGCGCGGCGCGCCTGCAAGGCGAGGCGGGGTTCGGGCGGTTCAAGGCCGAAGCGGAGGCGATCGGCATCCCGCACGGCGCCTTCGCGACCGCGCGCATGGCGGGTCCGCTGGCGACGTTCGACGGCGCCGATTCGTGGGTCGAGCACCCGTATCGCGACGGCGTCGCGCTGCTCGGTGACGCGGCTGCGACGAGCGATCCGACGTGGGGCCAGGGCATGTCGATGGCGCTGCGCGGCGCGCGCGTGCTGCGCGACGCGCTCGCCGCCGGCGACGACTGGGAGGCCGCGGGCCACGCCTACGCGGCCGAGCACGATCGCGCCTACGCCATCGTCCATCGCGCCGACGGCTGGTACGCCGACCTCTTCATGGAGATGAGCCCGGAAGCCGACGAGCGCCGGGCGCGCGTGTTCCCGCTGTTCGTCGAAGACCCGACACGCGTGGTCGACGTGCCCAGCAGCGGCCCGGACAGCCCGTGCGACGAGCGGGCGCGGCGTCGCTTCTTCGGGGAAGAGTAGACGCCCGGCGGCCCACCCGGCTATCAACCGGGGCCAGCCATGGAGTGCCCGAGCTGCGGGAAGGCGAGCCGGTCCGGGGCGCGATTCTGCAGCGGCTGCGGCAGCTCGCTCGCGCTCCGCTGCCCGGCATGCGGCGCCGAGGCCGAGGCGGGGGCCCAGTTCTGCGACGCCTGCGGGGCGCGTCTCGTCGCGGCCCGGCCGGCGGACGAGACCGGCGCCCGCAAGGTCGTCACGATCGTGTTCGCCGACCTGATCGGCTCGACCGCGCTCCACGAGCGGCTCGACGCGGAATCCACCCGCGGTGTCATGGAGCGCTACTACCGGACGCTGCGCGCGCCCATCGAGGCGCACGGCGGCCGGGTCGTGCAGCTCCTCGGCGACGGCGTGCTCGCGGCTTTCGGCGTGCCGCGCGTGGCCGAGGACGACGCCATCCGGGCCGTCCGCGCCGCGGTCGCCATGCAGCAGGCGTTCCACGACCTCGCCGGGGAGCAGGCGGGCCTGCTCGGCGGCCTGCGGGTCGCGATCAACACCGGCGAGGTCGTCGTGAGCCCCGACCAGGCCGAGATCGTCGGAGATCCGATCAACGTCGCGGCCCGCCTGCAGCAGGAGGGCGGCGACGGCGACGTCCTCATCGGCGAGTCGACACGCCGCCTCGTCGGCGAGCTGGTGACGCTCGCACCGCTCGGGACGTTCGCGCTGAAGGGCCGCGCGGAGCGGGTCCCGGCGTACCGTGTCGTATCGCTCGAGCGCCCGGCCGGCGTGGCGGCGATCCCGTTCGTCGGGCGCGACGACGAGCTGCGACGGCTCGAAGCGGCATACGATTCCGCGGTGACGACGCCGGCGGGGCGGCTCGCCGTGGTCCTCGGCTCCCCGGGGCTCGGCAAGTCGCGCCTCGTGGGTGAGTTCGCGCGGCGGCTCGGCGACGCCGCGACCGTCCTGTCCGCGTCGTGCGATGCGGCGGGCGGCGCCACGTTCGCGCCGCTCGCGCGCGCGCTGCGGGCGTATCTGCGCGTCGCGGATGGTGCGGGTACCGACGACGTCCGCGCGGCGGCCGAGCGTGCCGTCGCGGGCGACGACGCCGAGCGGGCGCGGATAGCGGGCGGCATCGCGGCCCTTCTGTCCGACACGCCCGCGGCGCCGGAGGAGACGTTCTTCGTCGTGCGGCGCTTCCTCACGGCGCTCGCGACGACGCGTCCCGTCGTGCTCATGATCGACGACCTCCACTGGGCCGAGCCCATGCTGCTCGACCTGGTCGAGCACCTGGTGCAGTGGAGCGGCGGCGTCCCGCTGCTCGTCCTCGGCGCCGCGCGGCCCGAGCTGCGCGACGTGCGCGCGCAGCTCGCCGTTCCCGGCGGCACCGTCTCGGCGGTCGTGACGCTCACGGGTCTCGACGCCGGCGCAGCGACGCGGCTCGCCGCCAACGTGATCGGTGCGGACGCGCTGCCCGCCGCCGTGGCGGGCCGCGTGCTCGCCGCCAGCGAGGGGAACCCGCTCTTCGTCGGCGAGCTCGTCCGCATGCTCGTCGACGACGGCACGCTGCGGCGCGAGGGCGATCGCTGGACGGTGGACGCGGAGCTCGCGAGCCTCGAGATGCCCCCCACGATCCACGCCCTGCTCGCCGCCCGCATCGAGCGCCTGCGGCCCGACGAGCGCGTCGTGATCGAGCGCGCCGCGGTCGTCGGGCGACAGTTCTCGCGGACCGCGGTCGCACACCTCCTGCCGGCCGAGGCGCAGGGCGACCTCGACGCCCGGCTCGAAGCGCTGCGGCGCAGCGAGCTGGTCGAGCCCGACACGAGCTGGTTCCTCGGTGAGCCCGCGCTGCGGTTCCACCACGCGCTCGTCCGCGACGCCGCCTACCGCCGCGTGCTGAAGGGCACGCGGGCGGAGCTGCACGCCCGCGTGGCGGAGTGGATCCTCGTACGCGCCGGCGAGGCCCAGCACGACGAGACGATCGGGTGGCACCTGGAGCAGGCGCACCAGAACCTGCGCGAGCTGGGCCCGCTCGACGAGCGCGGGCGTGCCCTCGGCGAGCGGGCCGCCCGGCACCTCGCGGCCGCCGGCCGGCGCGCGCTCGCACGCGACGACGTGCGCGTCGCGGCGACCCTCCTCGCGCGCGCGCTGGATCGCCTGGACGGCGCGGACCCCGCTCGTGCCGAGCTCGCCCTCGACTGGTGCGAGGCGTTGCTCGCGGCGGGCGACGTCGATCCCGCCGAGAGCGCGCTGGCCGAGCTCGGCCGCTTCACGTCCGGCTCGGAGCGGCTCCGCGCCTGGCACGTGTGCTTCGCCGGCCAGCTCGCCGTCCTGACCGATCCCACGTCGCTGCATGCCACCGCAGAAAAGGTCGCCGTGGCGGCCGAGGCGCTCTCGGCGGCGGGCGATACCGCGGGCGAGGCGAAGGCACATTCCGTGCACGCCCTCGCGCTGCAGCGGCTGGGAAAGATCGGCGCGTGCGAAGCGGCGCTCGATCGCGCGCTCGCGGCGGCGCGGCGGGCGCACGATCGCCGGCGCGCGAACACGGTGCTCGCCGGCGCGCCGGTCGCCGCGCTCTGGGGGCCGAGCCCGGTCACGCGCGCGAGCGGACGCTGCCTCGACGTCGTACGGGTGCTGCGCATCACGCAAGGCGCTCCGGCGGTCGAGGCGGTCGCGCTGCGCTGTCAGGCGGTGCTGGAAGCACTCCGCGGCCGCATCGATGCGGCCCGGCGTATGATCGGATCGTCGCGGCGGATGCTGGAGGACCTCGGCATCTCCAACCGCCTGCTCGAAGCCGACGTGTTCGCCGGCCTGATCGACCTGCTCGAGGGCGACGCGCCCGCCGCCGAGCGCCGCCTGCGCGGCGCGTACGAGGGCTTGCGCGAGAACGGGCTCGCGATCGATGCGGCGCAGGCGGCGGCCTATCTCGGCCGCGCGCTTCTCGCGCAGGACCGGGCCGCCGAGGCCGAACGGATCTCCGAAGAGGGCGAAGCCCTCGCCGGCGACGACCTGCAAGCGGCCATCGCCTGGCGCGGCGTGCGCGCCGAAGCCCTCGCGCGACGCGGAGAACGCGTCGCCGCGATCGACCTGGCCCGTGCCGCGGTCGAGTTGGCTGCCGGGACGGACGCGCTCCTCCATCACGCGAACGCCCGCATGGCTCTCGCGACCGCTCTGCGCGCCTCGGGCCGCGACCCCGAGGCCGACGTCGAGGAGCGGCGCGCGATCGAGCTCTGGGAGTCGAAGGGTGCGACCCTGCTCGCCGAGCAGGCGCGGCGCCGCACGGGGAATGCCGCTCCGGCGCCGCCCTCCGCGGAGTCGCCCGCACCGGCGCGACCCATCCGGCGGCGCGTGCGAACGAACGACGCGATCACCTACGCGGCTCGGCTCGAAGCCGTCATGGCCGCTCGCGACTCGGACGCGCTCTCGAGCCTCTTCGATGAAGACTTCGAGTACGTGGACCACCCGGCGGGCTTGGAGACCGGACGCGACGGAATTATCGAGACCTTCGCCAGGCTCATCCAGGCGAGCGACAGCTTCGTCTTCAGGAACGAGCCGCTCGCGGCGTTGGGCGACTCCCTCGGGCTGTATCGCGGGACCATATCCGTACCGGGAATCGTACTGGACGGCCTGCCGTTCGGTGCCCTGGAGACGGAGTTCGCCGTTCTGACCCAGACCAACGGCAGCGGGCGGGCGGTGCGGAGCGAAGTCTTCGCGGCCGACAAGCTCGGCGACGCGATCGCACGACTGTACGAGCGCCACGCCGCGCTCCTCCCCGATGGCCCCGAGAAGACCCTCGCCACGTCGATCGCCCGCACGGTCGCGGCGATGCTCGGGCCGCCGGACCTCGATCGCTGGGCGGCGGTCTTCGCACCCGACGTCGAGCTCGTCGATCTCCGCAACGTCGGGTTCGAAACGCAGCGCGGCGCGGACGCGGTGCGGCGCGCGATCGGCGTCCTGTTCGCGCTCGCCGAGGACTTGACCGCCCGCGTCGACGACGTCCTGGGTCTTCGTCCCGACGCGCTCCTCGTGTCCTGGACCATGACGGGAACCGACCGTGCGAGCGGGGGGACGTTCGCGCGGAGCCTCTGCTTGGCGCTCAGCTTCGGTGCCGACGGGCGGCTCACGCGCTCCGAACAGACCGACGTCTCGCGCGCCGACGAGGCGCTGGCGCGCTTCGTCGACGCCTCGGGCATCGGATCCCCCGGCCGTTTCGTGCACCGCGTGCGGCCGAACCTGGCGAGCCAGGTTCAGGCGCGTCTCGCTGCCCTCTTCGCAGCGCGAGACACGGCGGCGCTCGAGCCGTTCTTCGGGGATCTCGACGAGGCCGTGGACCACGCGACGGGCACGATTCTCGACGCGGGCGGAATGGTCGTCGCCTGGCGTGCCCTGTTCGAGGCCTCTGGGGCGTGGCTGCGGGGGGATACCGTCGCAACCCTCGGCGACCGGCTGGCCCTCGTGCACGGCTGGATGTCGTTCGCGGCGCTCGCCGGCGACAACGATCTTCTGTTCGGCGCGGTCGATCGCGAGGAATACGTGATCATCGAGACCGATGCCGCAGGACGCCTGACGCGCCTCGAGCAGAACTTCGCTACGAATCATCTCGCCGACGCCGTCGCCCGGTTCTACCAGCGCCATGCCGATCTCCTGCCCGACGGCCCCGAGAAAACGCGCGCGGCGGCGACGGCGCGCACCGTCGCCGCCATGCTGCAGGCGGTCCCGGGGCTGCTCCTCCAGTTCCTCGCGCCGGACGTCGAGTTCGCCGACCACCGGCCGCTGGGGATGGAGCCCCTGCGGGGCGCCGAAGCGCTCGCGCGGGTACACGAGACCCAGCACGAGCTCGCCGAGGACCTCGCCATCCGCATCGACGAGGTGGTGGCGCTCGAGCCCGACGCCTGTCTCCTGCGCTGGACGACCACGGGCAGGGATCGCGCAGGAGGTGGAACGTTCGAACGACGGCTTCTCATGCTGCGGACGTTCGACGCCGACGGTCTCCTGGCACGCGTCGAGTGGTTCGACCCCGACCGCGATGCGGAGGCGCTGGTGCGCTTCGACGCGCTCGTCGGGTCGCCGGCGCCATGCATCGAGAACGCTGCGACCCGCTGCATGGTTCGCTTCCAGCGCGCCTGGGAGGCACGGGACTGGGCCGTCGCGTCGATCCATGCGCCCGACTTCCGTCTGGTGGACCGGCGCACGATCGTGCAGCTCGACGTCGACCGCGAGCAGCACCTGCGGGGCCTGCGCTCGATGTTCGACGTGGAGTCGTCGCGCTTCACGCTGGAGCCGATCGCCACGCGCGACGACCGTCTCGCGCTGGCCCGGGCACGTTTCGAGTCTGCGGGCCGTTCCGTCGGCCCGGCGAAGTCCGAGTGGTTGCAGATCGTCGGGGTGGACGACTGCGGCGACTGCTCGGCGATGGTCGTGTTCGACGCCGGAGATCTCGATGCCGCGTACGGCGAGCTCGACCGGCGCCATGCGGCGGGCGAGGCCGCGATCCACGGTCGCATCTCGGCCGTCATGCGCTCGTTCACGGAGGGCTTCGCACGACGCGACTGGAAGGACCTCGCCGCGCTCTTCGCGCCCGACCTCGTCGTGAACGATCGCCGGCGACTCGGCTGGCAGACCCTGCGCGGACCTCGAGCGTACGTCGAGTCCCTGCGATCACTCGTCGATCTCGCGCCGGACACACGTCTGCGTCTCGATCACGTCCGCGTCTCGGACCGTGGGCTCCTGTGGGTCGGGGCCTGGCAGGGCACGCGCGACGGCGGATCGTTCGAGACGCCGTGGATCGTGGTCTCCGAGCACGACGCCGTCGGCCTGGTCCATCGCTTCGACCAGTACGACCTCGACCAGCTCGCTGTTGCGCTCGCGCACTTCGCCGCGCTCACGAGCGCGCCCGCTGGATCGCCCCTCGTCGAGACCGTGGCGACGCGCTCGCTGCGACGCTTCGAGCGCGCGTGGGACACGCGCGACTGGGAGGCGATCGGCGCCGCTCTCGGGCCGAGCTTCCGGCAGATCGACAGGCGCGGCCACTCCCATGTCGAGCTCGATCGCGCGCAGCACCTGGAGCGCACGCGCGCCGTCTTCGACCTGCGCCCGTCCCGGCTCACGTCGGAGGTGATCGCGACGCGCGGAGATCGGCTGGTGCTCGCCCGGCTACGCATCGAGGCGACGAACGGCGCGATTCCGCCGGGCGAGGCCGAGTCGCTCGGAATCGTCGAGGTCGACGAGCACGGCGATCGCGTCGCCCTCGTCCGCTTCGATCCCGACGATGTCGACGCGGCCTACGCGGAGCTCCGGGAGCGCTACGCGACCGGCGAGGGAGGCCCCTGGGGCGAGTCGCACGCCCTGATGCACGCGTTCGGCCGGGCCGTCACGTTGCGCGACTGGACGGCGCTCGCCGCCCTCTTCGCCCCCGGATTCGAGGTACGCGACCACGGCCCCCTGGGTCGGCTGGTGCTGGATGGTGCGGGCCTCGTCGACACGATGCGATCGCTCGTCGACGACTTCGCGCGCGACGCCGACTTCCGCTTCAACCACGTGTGGGCCGCCGCGGGGAGCACCTTCTCGATCGTGACCTGGCGCGGTACGCGCGACGGTGGCGCGTTCGAATCACCGCGAGTCGTCGTCGCCGAGCTGGACGCACGGGGGTTGGTCCAGAGCTTCGACTTCTACGGGCTCGACCAGATGGGCGAGGCTCGCGCGCGCTTCGACGAGCTGCGTGCCCGCGTACCCGGCGATCCGCTGGCGGCATTCGCAAGGCCCAACGAGGCGACCGCGGCGAGGGATCGCCTGCAGGCCGCCTTCGATGCGCGCGACTGGGCCGCGCTTCGCGCCATGTTCGCGCCGGATGCGAAGTTCCACGATCGCAGGGCGCACGTCCGCATCACGCTCGACGTGGAGGCCTGGGTCGCCAATGCCAAGCAGATCGCGCAACACGATGAAGTCCACCTGGGACGGGTTCTGGTCGGCACCGCGGGCCCCCGCGTGTCGCTCGAACGCTTCACCTGGAGCTCCACGTCAGACAGCCCAGCCGCCGAGTTCGCATTCGGCGATCCCTCCTGGAACGCCACCGGCCCGTTCGTGCTCGAATACCTCGGCGTCGTGGAATCCGACGAACGCGGACGAATCGCCGGCTCGGTGGCCTTCGACCTCGACGATCGCCCGGCCGCCTTCCGCGAGATGGTTCGTCGCTGGATCGCACAGGACCCGCGAGCGGCGGCCGTCCTGGGGCCGCCGGCCGAACTGAGCCATGCCATCGAGACGGGCGACCTCCATCGCGTCCGTGCCGCGATCGCGGCCGACGTCGTCGTCACCGATCATCGCGCGACCCGGCTCCGCGTCATCGAAGGAGCCGACGCCTACGTGACCTCGATCGCGACGGTGCACGAGCTCGCCTCGAAGGTCTCGGTGGAGACACCGTTCGTCGTCGCGCTCGAGCCGCACGGCGGCGTCGCCGTCGTCCGGGCCTCGGGCACCCTGCGCGACGGCGGAACGTACGAGAACCCTCTTCTGTCCCTGGCGACCGTCGCAGGCGGTCGGGTGACGCGCCTCGAGCTGTTCGAGATCGAAGAGGTCGACGCCGCGATCGCGCGTCTGGCCGCGCTGCGTCCCGACCCCCTTCGGATCCCGCCGAGCGCGGCGACGCGCGCCTGCGATCGGTTCGCGGCGGCATTCGCGACCCGGGACTGGGAAGTGCTCCGCGCGATCATCGCGCCGGCCGCGGTGTACGAGGATCGCCGGCGCTCCTTCCTGGTCGCCGGCGATCGCGACATGATGCTCGCGAACTTCCGCGCGATCGGACCGGGGCGTACGCGCCTCGAGCGTACCGTCCTCGCAACTGCGGGCGATCGCTTGGTGCTCGAGCGCCGTCTGTGGACCGGGATGGAGGGCGAGTTCGAGGTGGAGTCGCTCGAGCTGACGGAGGTCGACGCCGAGGGCCGGGCGGTCGCGCTCATCGTGTTCGATCCCGACGACCGGCGCGCGGCGGGCCGGGAGATGTTCGAACGCTACTACGCCGGCGACGCCGGAGGCTCGCCACAGGTCGCGTTGGCGCGGGCGCTGAACGCGCACGACCTCGCTCGCCTGCGCGCCGTCCTTCCGGCCGACTTCCACTTCCACGACCACCGGCGCACGGGCGTCGGCCGCATCGGGAACGCGGACGACTACGTCGCTTCGATTGCCGCCCTGTTCGAGCAATCGCCCGACGTGACCTTCGAGACGCTCTACCTCGCCGCCGTACACGAGAGAGGAGCGCTCGCCGTCGCCCGCATGTTCGGCACGCTCGTCGACGGCGGCGCATTCGAGTCGGTCTTCCTGCGCATAATCATGCACCGCGGCGGTCGCGTCGTCGGCGCCGAGCTGTTCGAGCTCGAAGACATGGAGCGTGCCCGTGCGCGCTTCGACGAGCTGTGTACCGCGCCGACCGGGCACGCCGGGATGCGCATCCGGATCCGGCCGAACGCCGCCACGCGCGCGAGCGATCGCTGGCACGCCGCCGGCGCGGCGCGGGACTGGAAGGTCCTCGGCGACCTCTACGCGCCGGACATCGTCTACGAGGACCGTCGCGCAGGTCTCCGCACGACGGCGGACCGTGACACGCTCCTCGCCAGCAACCAGTTCACCTGGGCCGAGGGCAGCTTCGCATCGCCGGCGACCCTCGCGACCGCGGGCGACCGTCTCGCGCTCCGACAGCTCGACTGGACGCGACGGGATCCGCAGGGCCGACTGCTCTCCGAAGTCGAGCTTCTCGAGGTGGTCGAAGTCGACGGGCACGGGCGCGTCGTCGCGGTCGTGCACTTCGACGCCGCCGATCGCCGGGCAGCGAGCCTCGAGATGAACGAGCGCTACTACCGCCGCGGGCCGCTGTGGTTCCCGGTCGCGCTCGAAGCCGTGCGCGCGATGAACGCCCACGACCCGGCCCGGATTCGCGCGACGATGGGGGACGGCTTCGTCCTGCACGACCACCGGCGCACGGGTGTCGGACGGATCGACGGCGCCGACGCGTTCGTCGCCTCGCTGGCGCCGCTCTTCGAGCAGGCCCCCGACCTCGTCGTCGAGACGCTGTACACCGTGGCGACCGGCTCGCACGGCGAGCTCTGCATGGGGCGCATGTCCGGGACTCTCGCGGCCGGCGGGGGCGCGTTCGAGAGCGTCTACCTGCGGATCCTCGTGTGGGACGGCGAGCGAGGCGCCGGCATGGAGCTCTTCGAGCCCGAGGACCTCGGCCTCGCACGTGCGCGGTTCGAGGAGCTGGGCCGAAAATCCCGAGCGTAGACGGGCCTTCCGGCCAGACGCATCTGCCCTCCCCCCTCGGGCGTAGATCCTTCGAAATGTCCGAAGGAGGGGATCTCATGCGACGGCTCACGATGGCTCTGGTGATCGGCTCTGCGCTCGCAACCGCCCTGCCCGCGGGGGCGAGGACCCCGGGGGCGGTCTGCCGGCAGGAGTGCCGGCCCCGCGTTCTCGAGCAGTGCGCCGGTCTCACCGGCGCCGAGAAGCGTCGGTGCCGCAGGCCGCTCATCCGCGCCTGCAAGGCTACGACCCCGGCCATCGCGTGCCCGTCGACCGAGGACCTGACGCGCGAGCTCGGCGACCAGCGCCTCGCGATCGCCGACGGCGACATCTCGTCGCTCACGCTCTGCGCGAGCGGCTCGTTCAAGCTGGCCGACCGGGCGTCGGCCGACCCGGGCCAAGGCCTTCAGATCATCACCGAGCGCTCCGGCACGTGGGAAGTTGCCATCGTCGACCGTGCTCCGGCGATCGTCTTCACCGGGGACGACTCGGCGCAGAAGAGCGACGGCCCGGATCCGCTGCCGATCGATCACGACGCCACGGGCGCGCTGCTCGTGGGCGGCCAGACGGCCCAGCAGATCGATGCGGCTGCGGCGTGCGCCGAGCCGGCGGACGGCCCCGACCAGCCAGATCCCGACGACCTCGCTGCGGCCCGCGTCGCGGAGATCGCCCGCGCCGTCAGCGATCGCGCGCTCCAGATCGAAGCACCCGACGGCGATCCCAACCGGCGCGAGGAGCTGCAGCTCTGCAGCTCGGGCCGCATGGTCCAGACGTTCGTAACCGCGGGCCAGCCGTCGACCGTCGAGACGTTCCGCGGCACGTGGACCATCGGTTCGTCGGGTACGCTCGTGCTCACCTTGGACAGCGGCTCGACGGTGGTCTTCGGCGTCGAAGTCGAGGCCGGCGGCGACATCCGGATCGACGACGCGCCGGTCCAGCAGCGCGACGTGCGCGCCGCGTGCGCGGACCTGGATCTCGCAGCTCGCTTCACGACCGCCCTCGAAGGTCACGCCTTCTTCTTCGTCCAGGCTCCGAACGTGCTCACGACCCTCGGGCTGTGCGACACCGGACGCTATGCGATGCGTACCGGCACGACGCAGGTGGGCGAGTGGCGGGTGCGTGCGTCGGGCGGCGTGGCGACGATCGCGATCCAGCCCGACGGACAGTCCCTGCAGGGCGGCTTCGACGTCGCCTTCGACGCCGACGGCAACGTCACGGTCGAGGGAGCCGTGGCGACCGACGATCCGATCGTCGACCTGGCCTGCCAGAGCTGAACGCGGATCGGAGCTTCACGGGTTCACGGGTTCGTCGCGGGGGAACTGCGCGCGATAGCGCTCCCAGGGTGGGATGGCAGCGGGCGGCACGGCGTCGTCCTCCATGGCGCGGATGACCTCTTCCGCGAGCTGGACGCGCAACGTGAGCTCCCGCATTTCGTCGTCGAGCTTCTGGTCGGGCATGGCGCATTCTCTTCCGGAACCGTCCGCTCGCTCAAGCCCGGTGGAGGATCGACCATCGCGCCGACTCAGCCGCCGGCCATCGCGCCGACGACGAGGAACGGCTCGGCGCCCGTCACGACGGCATCGGGCAGCGGCGCATCGGGCGCCTCGTTCGACAGGTCCTCCTGGCAGGCGAAGAAGCGCACGAATGGGCGGCGCCGCTGCGTCGTGTGGTGCCGGATCGTCCCACGCAGCATGGGAAAGCGCGCTTCGAGCGCGTCCAGCACCGTACGTTGCGTGACCGGCCCCTCGACGTCGAGCTCGACCTCGCCCTCGACGCGCGCGAGCTTGCGCAGATGCGTCGGGAGCACGACGCGGATCATGGCAGCGTCTGCACCTCGACGGAGAGCACGGCCGGTAGATCGCGCACGATGGGCGCCCAGCGGTCACCCGCGCTCGCCGATCCGTAGACCTGCCCGCCGGTCGTGCCGAAGTAGACGCCGCACGGATCGAGCGAGTCGACGGCCATGGCGTCGCGCAGCACGTTCACGTAGCAGTCGCGCTGCGGGAGGCCGTTCGTCAGCGGCTCCCACTCGTCGCCGCCCGTCCGGCTGCGGTAGACGCGCAGCTTGCCCTCGGGCGGATAGTGCTCCGAGTCGCTCTTGATCGGCACGACGTAGATGGTCTCCGGCTCGTGCGCGTGCACGTCGATCGCGAAGCCGAAATCGCTCGGCAGGTTGCCGCTGACCTCGCGCCAGGTGCCGCCGGCGTCGTCGCTCCGCATGACGTCCCAGTGCTTCTGCATGAAGAGCACACCTGGGCGCGAGCGGTGCGCCGCGATGTGGTGCACGCAGTGTCCGACTTCGGCGGTCGGGTCGGGAAGCTGCTCGGACCGGAGGCCGCGATTGACGGGCCGCCACGTCGTGCCGCCGTCGTCGGTCCGGAACGTGCCCGCCGACGAGATCGCGATGACGATCCGCTTGGGATCGCGCGGATCGAGCAGGATCGTGTGCAGGCACATGCCGCCGGCACCCGGCTGCCATGACGAGGCGGACTCGTGCGTGCGGAGCCCCGGCAGCTCGTGCCACGACTGCCCGCCGTCGGTCGTCCGGAAGAGCGCGGCGTCCTCGACGCCCGCGTAGACGGTATCGGGATCGGTCGGCGACGGCTCCAGGTGCCACACGCGCGCGAACTCCCACGGGTGGGGCGTGCCGTCGTACCACAGGTGCGTGCCGGGAACGCCGTCGTACGCGAAGTGGTTGTCGACCGGCTCCCACGTCCGGCCGCCGTCGTTCGAGCGCTGGATCAGCTGCCCGAACCAGCTCGTGCCCTGCGACGCGTACAAGCGGTTCGGTTCGGCGGGCGATCCTTTCAAATGGTACATTTCCCAGCCCCCGAAGTGGGGACCGCTGACGTCCCAGCGCTCGCGCTTTCCGTCCGACGTCAGCACGAACGCACCCTTGCGCGTCCCGACCAGTACCCGAACCCCGCTCATGGCGCTTCTCCTCGGCTAGCCGCACCCGCACCGTGCGTGGTGTCGTAGTATCGTCGAACGAGCCGGTTCGAAATCGACATCCGGCCCCAAAGGCGGCGGCGCCCGCTTGCGGCCGGTCGGGGGTCAGGTGACGGGAGGCCGAGCGCTCAGCTCCAGCCCCACTTCTTCTTGTTCTCGGCCACCTGCTCGGCGGTCGGGTGCTCGATCTTCTCGTGCTTCTTCACCGCGAAGTCGCCCGGCGTCTCCATGATCTTGTAGTTGAGCGGGGTGTCGTCCTTGAAGACGTCGGGGACGGCGACCTCCTCGAAGATCGCCTGCCACGGGCACTCGGGTTCGCAGGCGCCGCAATCGATGCACTCGTCGGGATGGATGTAGAGCTGGTTCGGGAACGTCTCCTTGTCGGTGCCGGTGTACTCGTAGATGCAGTCGACCGGACAGACGGCGACGCAGCCGGTGTCCACGCAGTCACGACAGAGACGAGTGATGATGTAGGCCATGGCTCAGCGACTCCTAGCAGCCCGGGTTTTGCCAATGCAACGGGCGAAGACGATCAGCCCCGGCGCCGCTTCGCCTGGCCGGAGGCGGGCTTTCGTGCGACCCGGACGACCTTGTGGGCGGGCGGAACGTACGTCGCCTTCTTCAGAACGGAGAAGAATCCCTTCAGCTGCGCAAGGCCGTTCTCGGCCGCGACCTGCGCCTCGAGATCGCCGCCGTTCGGCGCGAGCGCCGATCCTTCGCCGTGATAGTGGTAGGCGTACAGCATCCGATAGGTCCACTCGACGCGCTCGAGCTCGGTCGTCACGAGCCGCAGTGGACGGATCTGATCCTCGACGTGGCTCTCGTAGAGCATCGTCAGGTGCTTCACGCCCGCCCAGGCGTTGAGGTCCGGATTGAAGCAGCTCTCGCGCGTGGTGCCGTAGTTCTCCCAGGTGGCCTTGATGAACTGGAAGATCCCGCACGCGGTCGAGCTCGGATTCTCGGAGTTCGGGTTCCACCCCGATTCGACGCGGGCGATGGCGAGGATCGACGCGGCAAGGCTGAGGGGCGGGCGCGTTCCCATGAGCGCGGCGATGACCGCACGCATGGACGACTCCTGATTGGCCGCCGGTGCCTGCCCCCAACGCTTCCATGCCTCGGGGTCGCGGGTCGACTTCGGGTCCACGCGACCGATCTCGAGCAGGTCGCGCAGCAGCTCGTCCGAGATGGCGGCCGGGAAACGCAGCTCGCCCCCCGCCTGTCGGGCGCACGCCGGCGTCACGACGAAACCGCCGAGGAGAACGAGCAGGGCGATCGTGTATTTCGTTGCGCCAGGGAGCATTCGCGGTCCTGACGTACGGAAGGCCTCGGCGCCAGTAGCAGACTCGGGAATCGGTTGCCAAGCCCCCCCTTGACCTCGACGCGATCGCCTGCGAAGGAGCCCTCGACGCGAACACGCACCGTGGGGAGGTCGGGGGGCATGGTGAACGTGCGGGTGCTCCAGCTCGAGGTCTCGGCCATCGGCCGGGCGGCGACGTGGCTGCCTTTGCGTCTCGTCGAGCGGTCGGCGGCGTTCGACCCGAACGTTCCACACCCGACGCCCGTCGTGTTCGCGCACGGTTTCCTCGGTGACCGGACGAACTTTCGCGCCGTGAAGCAGGCGCTCGCCGGTCGCGGCGTCACGAACGTCGCCTACTTCGACTACGGCCCGCGCATCGATTGGCCGCGCCTGGCGACGCGGCTCGGGCACGTCGTGTCCGAGGTCTGCCGGGAGACGGGCGTCCGTCGCGTCGACGTCGTCGGGCACAGCTTCGGCGGCCTCGTCGCGCGCTACCTGGTCGACATGGCGCCCGAGGCCCCCGTGCGGCGGCTCGTGACGCTGGGCTCGCCGTACTTCGGCTCGCCGCTGCCGCCCAAGGAGCTCGCCATCTTCGGCGAGCACGATCCCATCGTGCCGCTGCCGCATCCGGTGTACGGGCCGCACGCGCCCCACCTGCGTCCCGGCGGTCGGGTCGTGGTGGTGCCCGATTGCGGCCACTGGGGTCTGCTCGTGCACGAGCGCGTCACGCACGAGGTGACGCGCTTCCTCACGAGCCCGGATCTCGCCCTCACCCACGGCGATCAGCAGCGCCGGTTCGATTTCGCCTCCTGAGCGTTGACATCCCCCGGCGGGCGAGACTACCGCGGGGACGACATGGCAGCGCGCATCGGGCTCGGGCTCATCGGCGCCGGCAAGCACGGTGTCCGCTACGCCAATCACGTCGCGAAGGACTTCCCGCAGCTTCGTCTCGCCGCGCTCTCGCGGCGCGACGCGGAGGCGGGCGCTGCGCTCGCACGCGACGTGGGAGCGCGCTTCCACGCCGACTGGCGGGCGCTCGTGGCCGATCCCGACGTGGCCGCGGTCGTGGTCGTCGTACCCCCGACCCTCCACCGCGAGATCGCAGAGGCGACGGCCGCGGCCGGAAAGGCGCTCCTCATCGAGAAGCCGCTCGCGACGACCGGCGACGACGCCGCCGCGATCGTGCGTGCGATGCGGACCGCGGCCGTCCCGTGCCTCATGGCGCACACGCTGCGCTGGAACGTCGTCGCGCGGGCGGTGCGCGACCTCCTCCCGACGCTCGGGCCGCTGCGCGCACTCGGACTGAACCAGCGCTTCGAGATCTCGTCGCTCGACTGGCTCGATCGTCCCGAGATCTCGGGCGGCGGCATGCTCCTGCATACGGGCGTGCACAGCTTCGATCTCGTACGCTTCCTCACCGGACGCGAGGTCGCGCGCGTGACGTGCCGCACGGCGCGTGTCGCGACGGAGCGGACCGAGGACAACTTCGTCGCGATCCTGGAGCTCGAAGGGAGCGCCGCGCTCGTCACGGTGAGCGGCTGCCGTGCGACCGCCGGCCGCTCCGGGCTGCTCGACGCCGCGTGCGCCGAGGGGCAGGTCGTGGCCGACCATCAGCTCCACTGGGCCTACCGCGTGCGCGGCCTCGAGCGGACGCCGATCGACCTCCCGCCCCCGGCCTTCACGGTGCGCGAGGTCGTGGCCACGTTCGAGGGGCTCCTGCGACGCGGAGAGACCCCGCCCGTCGGGCTCGAGGACGGGGCCCGCGCAGTCGAGGTCGCCGAGGCGTGCCGCGCCGCGGCGGCCGGCGGCGGCACGGTCGACGTCGTCCGGCGCTCGTTCTAGCCCCGGCCCCTCCCGGGCGGGAAAAATGGTTGACACCGGTCCGACCGCCGGCTTAACTGAATCGCAGTTCAGTGATGAAGGCAGCGTCACTCAGGGTCGAGCCCGAAGCGAATCGCTTCGAGCGCCGCAAGGAGCGGACGCGCCAGGAGCTGCTCGCCGCCGCCGTCGGGGTGCTCGCGAAGAAGGGGTTCCACGACACGAAGATCGCCGACATCGCGTCGGCGGCCGACGTCGGAGTCGGAACCTTCTATCTCCACTTCGAGACCAAGGACGCTCTCTTCGACGCGCTCGTCGAGGACACGGTGGGACGCTTGAAGGCGGCCATCGACCACGCGCGCCTCAAGGAGACCGAGCCGGTCGCGCGCCTGCGCAGCGCCAACACCGCCTTCTGCCGGTTCGCGCAGCAGAACCGCGAGGTGTTCCGCATCGTGTTCGGGCACGCCGCCGCGTACCACGACGTCATCCGGCGCGCGCAGGACCTGTTCGCAGCCGACATCGAAGAGAACATCCGCGAGGGGATGGCCACCGGCGCGTTCACCCGCGTGCCGGCCGCAGTCGCCGCCCAGGCCATGGTCGGCATGGCGACGCAGATCCTCTCGTGGTGGACCGAGCACGAATCCATTCCGATGAAGCAGCTCCAGGACGCCATGACGACGATCGCGCTGCACGGGCTCTCGGCCCGCGCACCACAGAGGAAGGGAGCCGAGCGATGACGACCGCCGCAGCCGCCCACGACAGCACGACGAATCCGGTCGACGAGATCGAGGCCCTGCTCACGACGTTCGACCTCACCTACACCTGGAACTACGAGATGGTTCGCAAGGAGCTGACGAACCTCTACGAGAAGGCGAAGCGCGATCAGTGGAACGCCACCGACCAGCTCGCCTGGGACACCCCGGTCGATCCCGAGGCGGAGCTGGTCCCCGACTTCCAGATCCCGATCTACGGGACGCACATCTGGGAGAAGCTGACGCCGGGCGAGGTGAAGAAGCTCCGCCGCGAAGCGCTTTCGTGGACGCTCTCGCAGTTCATGCACGGCGAGCAGGGCGCGCTCCTCGCGACCGCCCAGATCGTCGACGCGACGCCGTCCATCGAGAGCAAGTTCTACGGGGCGACGCAGGTGATGGACGAGGCGCGCCACGTCGAGGTGTACAGCCGGTACCTGCACGAGAAGCTGACGCGGCAGTACCCGTGCAACGTCCACCTGAAGACGATGCTCGACCAGATCCTCACCGACGGGCGCTGGGACATGAAGTACCTGGGCATGCAGATCATGGTCGAAGGGCTCGCGATGGCGGCGTTCGGCTTCATGCACAAGATGTGCAACGAGCCGCTGCTGACCGACCTCACGCACTACGTGATGCGCGACGAGTCGCGTCACGTGGCCTTCGGCGTCCTCTCCTTGAACGACTACTTCATGGACATGAAGGCGTCCGAGAAGCGGGACCGCGAGGAGTTCCTCGCCGAGGGATGCCGCCTCATGCGCGACCGCCTGCTCATGGAGGACGTCTGGGTCGAGATGGGCTGGCCGGTGGACGAGGTCCGCGAGATCGTGCTTCACTCGCCCCAGATGCAGGAGTTCCGCAAGATGCTCTTCTCGAAGATCGTACCGAACGTGAAGCGCCTCGGGCTCCTCACGCCGTTCGTGCGCGAGCGCTTCGCGGAGCTCGGCATCCTGCAGTTCGAGAACGAGGAGCCGTCCGCCTGAGCGCAGAGGGCGCGCCCAGAGCCCTCACACGGATCGCCCCCTGGGCGGTCACGCTCGTCATCTTCGGGATCCTCTTCTGGAAGATCCCGGTGGCTCGCGTCGTCGAAGCGCTGGAGGGCGCCCGCTGGGGCACCTTCATCGCGCTCATGGTGCCCTACTCGCTCTTCTTCTGCGCGGTCGACGCGGCGGTCGTGCGCCAGGCCGTCACCTGGTTCAACGTCCCCGTCCGCTACGCCGACGTGTTCCCGATCCGCGCCACGACCTACATCCTCACGCTGCTCAATACGCAGCTGGGCCAGGGCGGGCTCGCCGTCTTCCTGCACAAGCGCTACGGGATCCCGTTCTGGCAGGTGACGGGTACGGTGCTGGTCGTCGCCCTGGTCGAGATCTACCAGCTCGCGGTCTACTCGTTCGTCGGCGCGACGCTCACCGGCGAGCTCGGGCGGTCGGTGTCTCCCTGGCCGTACGCGATCCTCGCCGCCTATCTCGCGCTGCACCTCTGGTACTTCTCGCGGCCGCGTGGCGGACGCATCGGCTCCGCGCAGCTCCTGCAGACGTTCTTTCGCGCGAAGCCCTGGCAGTACCTCGTGCTGCTCCTCTTGAAGACGCCGAACCTCCTCGCGGCGGTCACGGTGTACTGGCTCGCGCTCCCGCTCTTCGGCGTCCACCTCCCGTTCATGGCGTTGCTCACCTACCTGCCCCTCATCTTCTTCTTCTCCGCGATGCCCGCGGCCGCAAAGCTCGGGCCGGCGCAGGCGGCGTGGGTGTACTTCTTCGGCGATCGCGCGCCCGAGGCGAGCCTGGTCGCCTACAGCCTCGCGGCCCACCTGACGTTCCTGATGATGAACGCGCTTCTCGGGCTGTGCTTCCTCAAGCCGGCGATGCGCCAGCTCCACGCGCCGGCAGAGCCCGCAGGAACAGCGCTCCCGCGTTGAGCGCGACGACGATCACGCCGCCGGCGGCGAGGAGCGCCGGCCACACCGCCGACGGCAGCGCGACGCTGCCCGCGACGAGGCCGACCAAGGCATAGTTGCTGACGCCGGCCGCGTGCCCGAGGAGCGAGTAGGAGCGCGCCGGTCGCCCGCTCGTCCGACTCCGCCGGACCGACGCCACGAGATACGCGGTCGCCGAGCCGGCGATGGCGAGCGGCACGAGCCACGACAGACGGTCGCTCGCGGCCGCCGCGATCGTCCCGGTGAGCACGAAGACGACGTCCGCGACGGCGTCGAGCAGCGCGCCGTACGGCGTCGTGCGTCCCGACCGGCGCGCGAGCGGCCCGTCGACGTAGTCGCTCGTCGCCGCGACGGCGAAGACGCCGAGCGACGTCCACCCGCCGGCGGCGAGCGCGAACGGAAACGCGCCCGCCATCGCGAGACGAAGGAGGCCCAGCAGGTCGGCGACGACGCCTATCGCTTGGTCCCCTCGGTCACGCGAATGGGACGCCGCGTGCGATCGCGCCGCAGCAGGACGTAAAGCGCTCCGGCGCCGCCGTCGACCGCCCGCGCGCTGGTGAACGCGAGCACGTGACGTCCGATCCGCCCGCGCGCGAGCCACGTCTTCATGCGCTCCTTCAGGACCGGGATCTGGTCCTTGGAATTGAGCCCGCGCCCGTGCACCACGAGCAGGCAGCGCAGCCCTGCCCGCGCACCCTCGACGACGAAGCGCTCGACGGCGTCGCGCGCGACGGCGGCCGTCATGCCGTGCAGATCGAGGTGGGCCTGCCACGCGAAGTCGCCGCGCCGCAGCCGGCGAACGACGCGCGGGTCGAGGCCCAGGACGTGCCCCTCCAGGTACTCGCGCGTCTCGCTGATGTCGAAGGTGCCGTCGCCGTTCACCAGATCCGAGAGGGTGGCGAGCGCCTCGGCCTCCTCGGTCACGACCGAGCGCGGCTCCGCGGCGGGCGCCGGTCCCGCGATCCGCTCGCGCTCGTGGGCGGCCAGACGTGCGACGCCCTGCATGGCGTTGGAGAAGAGGATCGCGTCGTCGGGCGGTGGCGGCGCCTTCGGCGCCGGCTTCACGGTCGGGGGCGGCGGGGCGTGTGTCTCGAGGCGCTGACGCAGGCCCCGGAACGGCGCGTTCAGCGGAGCATCGGCGCGCGCGCGCTTCGAGGCGTCAGCGCCGGCGCGTGGACCACGCCGGGCCATACCGGCGATCTATCATCACGCGCCGGCGCGACGCTACTAGCACGCCGACCCAGGACTACGTCTCGGGTCGGGGTAGGACGCGAGGGTGTCGCGTTCGTGGTACGCGCGACCGGCATGCCGCGGCCAGCCGAGCTGGCGCGGCAGTGGAGGAACGCTCGAGGACGTGGGACGGCATCTCAGCTGTGCTGCTCCAGGACTTTCGTGTCGAGCGGGCAGCCGCGCTCGTCGGCGAGCTGCTGAAGCGCGCGCCACGCCAGCTTCGACGGCAGCACGTGCCCGTTCTCCCACCGCGAGACGGTGGAGAACGTGACGCTCAGCGCTTGCGCGAGACCTTCCTGGGTGAGGCCGGCCCGCTGCCGCCAAGCGCGGATGATGCGTCCGGCGTCGCTCGGCGGGTTGGAGGGGATCGGGGTGGTCGCGTTTGCTTGCATAGGCGTCTCGCTGTGGCCGGAAGCAACCCAGGTGCCAGGGCACAACCCCCCGAAAAGTCTCGGAGGGAGGCTGACGCGGCCGGTGCCTTATCGCCGCTCACAGCCTTGTCGTCCAATTCATGACGCTTGCCTTGCCCCATCCCTGGGCCGTTGCTAATGCCCGGCCCGGATGCCCACCCCGCAGGAGCTGCTCGAGCGACTGAAGATCATCCCGTATCCGGGCTTCACGCGGGACATCGTGTCGTTCGGCGTCGTGCGCGACATCGAGGTGTCGGCGAGCGGCGTCACCGTGCGGCTCGCGCCGAGCACGGCCAAGGAAGACGTCGTGCAGGAGATCGCCCGCGCCGTGCACCAGGCGATCGCCGCCACGCCGGGCGTCACCGGCACGATCGAGATCGTACGCGAGCAGGCCGAGCAGCCGGCGGCGCGTCGCGGCCCCCAGCCGATCCCCGGCGTCGAGCACGTGATCGCGGTCTCGAGCGGCAAGGGCGGCGTCGGCAAGTCGACCGTCGCCACCAACCTCGCCCTCGCCCTCGCGACGCTGCGCGCGAACGTCGGCCTCATGGACGCCGACGTCTACGGTCCGTCGGTGCCGCTCATGCTCGGCATCACCGAGAAGTCGGGGCCAGGCGAGGGACGCCGGCTCGTCCCGATCGAGCGCTACGGCCTGCGGGTCATGTCGATGGGCTTCTTCGTCGCCGACGAGACGCCGATCATCTGGCGCGGCCCGATGCTGACCAAGCTCATCACCGAGTTCCTGCGCAACTGCGACTGGGGCCAGCTCGACCTCCTCGTGCTCGATCTCCCGCCCGGCACCGGCGACGTGCAGCTGACGCTCACGCAGCAGGTGCCGATCACGGGCGGCATCGTGGTCACGACGCCGCAGGACGTGGCGCTCGCCGACGTGCGGCGCGGCATCCAGATGTTCCGCCAGGTGAACGCGCCCGTGCTCGGCGTGATCGAGAACATGAGCTACCACCTCTGCCCCGGCTGCGGCGCGCGCGCCGAGCTGTTCGGTCACGGCGGCGGCGCGAGCATGGCGCGCGAGCTCGGCGTGCCGTTCCTGGGGGAGCTGCCGCTCGTGCGCGCCGTGCGCGAGGCGGCCGACGCCGGCCGCCCGATCGTCGTCGCCGAGCCGTCGCACCCCGTGTCGCGCGCCTATCGCGAGATCGCCGAGCGGGTGCTGGTGCGGCTCGACGAGGCGACGCGGCGCCAAGCGGCGGCCGCGGCGCCCCGGCCGCCAGGTCTCACGGTTCTGCGGTAGCCGCCCACCCGTTCGGGCGTCAGGTCGGGCTGGGAAGCCCCGCTACCTCGATCGCCGGGTTCCGCTCCTCGCGCACCTCGTCGAGCCGCGTGTAGATGTTCGCCTTCAGCTCGGCCTGCGACGGGATCACCCAGAAGCGCTGGTCGCGAATTCCCTGGAAGACCGCGTCGGCGACGACCGACGGCGGATAGCCGGTCTCGAGCCCGGCGCGCAGCATCGCGTCCATCGCCATGCCGCCCGCGCTCGGCGCGGCCGTTCCCGGCTCCCGACGATCGGCGGGACGATTGCGCTCGGCATTCATGAGGTTGGTGTTGATGAGGCCCGGACACACCACCGACGCGCGGAGCGCCGACCCCGTCGCGCAGAGCTCCTTGTAGAGGCACTCCATCGCCGCGACGACGCCGAACTTGGTCACGCAGTAGACGTCGAGATACGGCGCGGTCGTGAGCCCCGCCAGTGATGCGGTCGACACGACGTGGCCCTCGCTGCCGGCCTCGAGCATGCGCGGCACGAAGCTCCGGATGCCGTAGAGGACCCCCAGGAGGTTCACGTCGACGACCCAGCGAAGATCCGACACGGAGTTCTCGAAGATCGCGCCGGTCACCTCGACGCCGGCGTTGTTGAAGACGACGTGCACGGCGCCGAACTGCTCGTAGGCGCGGCGCGCGAGGGCGTCGACCTGCTCGGGCTTCGTGACGTCGGTCCGGACCGCGAGCACCGTCGCGCCCCGCGCAGCGAGCCGTTCGGATGCCGCCCGTAGCGCGCCCTCCTCGACGTCCGCGAGCACCATCCTCATGCCTTCGGCCGCCAGGCGCTCGGCGGTCGCGAGACCGATGCCCGATGCGCTCCCGGTGACGACCGCTACGCGTCCTCTGAATTCCTTCATGCCCCCGCGTCTAACACGAGGAGCATGCCGGGCGGCAAGCGGGTCAGTCGGTCGCGGCCTGCGCGCGCGGCTGCGATCGCAGCGAGTGTACGAGCACCAGCGCCACGCCGATCGAGATCGCCGAGTCGGCGACGTTGAACATCGGCCAGTCGAAGCCCCGGTAATGGAGGTGGACGAAATCGACCACCTCGCCGTAGCGGACGCGGCAGATGAAGTTGCCGGCGGCGCCGCCGAGGATGCCGCCGAGCGCGCCCGCGACCCACAGCTCGTCGGCGCGCACCTGGCGGAGGTACGACCAGAGCGTCGCGACGGCGACGACCGTGACGACCACGAAGAGCGGCAAGCGCAGCGCCACCGGGAGGTCGCGCAGGAGCCCGAACGCGGCCCCGGTGTTGCGCACGTACGTGAGGGACAGGAACGGGAGCAGCGGGATCGATTCGTAGAGCGTCATCGTGTGCTCGACGAGCGTCTTCGTCGCCTGGTCGACGACGACGACGCAGACGGCCACCAGCGCGGCGAGACGTAGCCGCCGGTCGATCACGGAACGACCCCGGCGCAGCGCTCGCAGAGCGCCGGATGGTCGGGGCGCGTGCCGAGCTGGCGCGCGTTCCAGCAGCGCTCGCACTTGCCGCCGGACGCCTTCTCGACCTCGACCCGCAGCGCGGCGGACGCGCGGACTTCCAGGTCGCCCAGGATGAGGAACGATCGCACGTCGTCGGTCGCGCGTAGCAGCTCGGCGACCGCCGGCGTCGCATGGATCACCGCCTTGGCCTCGCTCGACTGCTTCACCACGCCGGCGCGCCGTGCGTCCTCGATCGCCTTCGTCACCTCGCCGCGCAGCTCGAGGAGCTTGTCGTAGCGGGTGCCGAGCGCGGCGTCGCTCCACTCGGCCGGCGCCTCGGGCAGGCCTGCGAGGAAGACGCTCGGGGTCGGAGCACCGGGAAGGAACCCCCACGCCTCCTCGGCCGTGAAGGAGAGGACCGGCGCCATGAGGCGCAGCAGCGTGTCGCAGACCGCGTGCATCGCCGTCTGCGTCGCGCGGCGCTCGGGACTCGTCGCCTTCTCGCAGTACAGGCGGTCCTTGCGGACGTCGAGGTAGAGCGACGAGAGGTCCACCGCGCAGAAGTTGTTGAGCGCGTGATAGATCAGGTGGAACTCGTAGGCTTCGTAGGCCTCGCGCACGCGCTCGATGAGGCCGTGCGTGCGGTGCAGGATCCAGCGCTCCAGCTCAGGGAGCCGCGCGGTGGCGATCGCGTCGCGCGCCGGGTCGAAGTCGTACAGATTCGAGAGCAGGAAGCGCGCTGTGTTGCGGATCCGCCGGTAGGCTTCGGAGAGGGTCGCGAAGATCTCGTCCGAGATGCGGACGTCCTCGCGGTAGTCCTCGGCCGCCACCCACAGGCGCAGGATCTCGGCGCCGTACTTCTTGATGAGCTGGTTGGGCGCGACCGCGTTGAAGCTCGACTTCGACATCTTGCGGCCCTGGCCGTCGAGCGTGAAGCCGTGCGTGAGCACGACGTCGAACGGCGCCCGCTCGGCGACGGCGACGCGCGTGAGGAGCGCGGAGTGGAACCAGCCGCGATGCTGATCGCTCCCTTCCAGGTACATGTCGGCGTGCCCGCCGAGCTCGGGACGCTTCTCGACCACGGCGGACCAGCTCGCGCCCGAGTCGAACCAGACGTCGAGGATGTCGGTCTCGCGACGGAACGTCGTGCCGCCGCACGCGTCGCACGTGAAGCCCGGGGGGACGAGGTCCGCCACCGGCCGCCGGAACCAGGCGTCGGCGCCCTCGCGCTCGAAGATGCCGGCCACGTGATCGCACAGGGCTCGGCTGAAGTGCGCCTTCCCGCAGGCCTCGCAGTAGACGGCGACGATCGGCACGCCCCAGTCACGCTGGCGCGAGATGCACCAGTCGGGCCGGGCGGAGATCATGCCGTAGATGCGATCGCGGCCCCACGGCGGCACCCACTTCACCCGATCGATCTCGTCGAGCGCGCGCTGGCGCAGGTGCGCGCGGTCCATGCCGACGAACCACTGCTCCGTGGCGCGGAACACGATCGGGTTCTTGCAGCGCCAGCAGTGCGGGTAGCTGTGGACGAAGTCCTCGGCGGCGAGCAGCGTGCCCGCCGACCGCAGATGCGCCACGATCTTCGGGTCGGCGTCGAAGACGCGCTCGCCCTTCCACTCGGGCACCTCGTCGGTGAAGCGCCCGCGATCGTCGACCGGGGCGTAGACGTCGAGCTTGTAGCGGAGCCCGGTCTGGTAGTCGTCGTGACCGTGACCGGGGGCGGTGTGGACGAGGCCCGTGCCGCTCTCGAGCGTCACGTAGTCGGCGAGCACGACCGGCACCTCGCGATCGAGCCACGGATGCCGCGCCCGCATGCCCTCGAGATCGCGCCCGCGCACGCGCGCGAGCTCGCGCGGTACGCTCGGGAGACGCATCGCCTTGGCGAGTGTCTCGACGCGCTCGGCGGCGACGAGGAGCTTCCGCCCGCCGGCGTCGACGACGACGTACTCGTGCTCGGGATGGACGGCGATCGCGAGGCTCGCGGGCAGCGTCCACGGGGTGGTCGTCCAGGCCGCCGCCGCGACGCCGTCGACGCCGGCGACGGGCGCCGTGAGCGCGTAGGCGACGTACACCGACGGCGACGTGAGATCGGCGTACTCGACCTCGGCTTCGGCGAGCGCCGTCGCGCACGACGCGCACCAGTGGACCGGCTTCTTGCCCCGATAGAGGAGCCCCACCTCGATGCAGCGTCCGAGGACGCGGATCTCCTCGGCCTCGTAGCCGAAGTCCATCGTGAGGTACGGGTGCTCCCAGTCGGCGAGAACCCCGAGGCGCTGGAACTCCTGCCGCTGGATGCCGACGTACTTGCTCGCGTACTGCCGGCACAGCTCACGGACCTCCGGCTTCGGCATCGCGTCCTTCTTGGCGCGCCCGATCTCCTTCTCGACCTGAAGCTCGATCGGCAGCCCGTGACAATCCCACCCGGGGATGTACGGCGTGTAGCGGCCCATCATCGCCCGCGACTTCACGACGATGTCCTTCAGGATCTTGTTGAGGGCGTGGCCGATGTGGATGTTGCCGTTCGCGTACGGCGGGCCGTCGTGGAGGACGAACGGCGGCTTGCCCCGATTGTGCTCGAGGAGCTGGCGGTAGACGTCCATCTGCGCCCACCGCTCGAGCGTCGCCGGCTCGCGCTGCGCGAGGTTCGCCTTCATGGGGAACTCGGTGCGCGGCAGGTTCAGGGTGTCCTTGTAGTCCATCGGCGGAGCGGCCGACCGTAGCAGCGGCCCTGGGGCCTTTCAAAGGAGAGGCCGACTGCGCTAGTGAGCGGCATGAGCCGGATCTTCGGTGCAATCCGCCAGAACGGCTACGTCGTGCGCGACATCGAGGCCGCGCTGCGCCATTGGACGACCGTCCTCGGCGTCGGTCCCTTCTTCTACTTCGAGCGCGCGCCGATCACCGAGTTCACCTATCGCGGCAAGCCCTCGCCGCTCGAGGTGTCGATCGCGCTCGGCAACTCCGGCGACCTGCAGATCGAGCTGATCCAGCAGCGGGGCGACGCGCCGTCGATGTACCGCGACTTCCTCGCCGCCGGGCGCGAGGGCCTCCAGCACGTGGCCTACTGGACGAACACGTTCGAGGCCGACCTCGAGCGCTGCCTCGCCGCCGGCTGCGTCGTCGAACAGGCGGGCGTCGCGGGCGGCGCCAACGGCCGCTTCGTCTACTTCGACACCGAGGCGCACCCGGGCACGGTGGTCGAGCTGTCCGACTCGAGTGGGGCCAAGGGCGCCTTCTTCCGGCACATCGCCGAGGTCGCGCGCGAGTGGGACGGCAACGATCCGATCCGGAGGATGTGATCCTCAGCGCACCGCGAGCGCCGCGACGACGACGCGCACGAGCGTCGCGAGCTTCGCGCGATGCGCTTCGCTCGTGAGCGGCGGCTTCGCCGAATGCTCGACGCCGTGCGCGCCGGCCATGAGCAGGTCGGCGATCGCATCGGGCGTGAGACCGATCCGGCGCGGCGTCACCTCACCTCGGCGGATGGCGTCGGCGATCGCCTTGGTGAGAAGCTGCGCGTAGGCGGCGTCGGCCTTGGCCAGGATGTCGGCCCCGAGCTGGCTCGTCGAGTCGATCAGCTCGCTCGCGTGCGGCGAGCCATGGAGCAAGTCGTGGAAGAAGCCGAACTTCGCCCCGAGGATGGCGCCGAGGCGCGCCTCGAGCGTCCCCCGCAGCGCCGCGGCCCGGCGCGCCTGGGCGAGCACGCCGTCGAGCACGCGCCGCGAGAGCGCGCGGAAGATCGCTTCCTTCGTCTCGAAGTAGAGGTAGACGGTGCCCTTGGCGATGCCGGCCTCGCGCGCGATGTCGTCGATGGAGGTGCGGCGGTAGCCATAGCGGCCGAACAGCAGGAGCGCGGCGTCGAGGATGACGGTGCGCTTGTCGTCGGGCGTGCGCCGGGCGGCGGTGGCGGCGCGGGCCATCAGTCCTTCAGCTCGATCAGGATCTCGCGAAAGCGCGTCCGGCTTCGGTTGACGGCCCGCTCGACGCCGCCGCGCGGCACGCAGAAGACGGTGCCGGGCTCGACCGGGATCGTCAGGCGCTGCCCGCCGTCCGAGTCGGCGTCGATGCTCGTGCCCTCGATGATGCACAGGAGGTAGTCCATGGTGTGCTCGTGTCGTGCCGAGGCCTCGCCCGGCTCGAGCAGCATCTCCCAGACCTTCACCCGCTCGTTCTCGAACAGGAGCCGGGTCGCGACGTCCCCCAGGGGTTCGGCGTCCGCCATGCCCCTGGATACCTGAATGACCCATTGCATTCAATCGGTCAGTGTGGTCAGAAGCGGCCCATGGCGAACGTTCTCGTCACCGGCTGCTCGAGTGGCTTCGGACTGCTGACGGCGCTCCGCTTCGCGCGCGCCGGCGACCGGGTGCTCGCGACGATGCGCACCCCGGCGAAGGCGCCCAGGGAGCTCGCCGCGGCGGTCGAGGAGCGCCTGTCGATCCGCGTCGCCCGGCTCGACGTCTGCGACCAGGCGTCGGTCGACGCCGCCGTGCGCGAGGCGGGCGACGTCGACGTGCTGGTGAACAACGCCGGCATCGAGCTGCGCTCGTCGATCGAGGACGCGACCCCGGACGACGTCCACAAGCAGTTCGACACCAACGTCTTCGGCACGCTGCGCGTGATCCGCGCGGTGTTGCCGCGCATGCGCTCGCGGCGCACCGGCACGATCGTCAACGTCTCGTCCATCGCCGGACTCGTCGCGCGGCCGTACGGCGGCTACTACTCCGCCAGCAAGCACGCGCTCGAAGCCATCTCCGAGGCGCTCCACTTCGAGGTGCACCCGTTCGGGGTGCGCGTGGTCCTGATCGAGCCCGGGCAGTATGGGACGCGGCTTCTGGACAATGCGTTCCCCGGCGCAGGATTCACGTCCAAGTCGCCCTACTGGGCGTACTCCGAGCGCTTCGACGAACGGCTCGTGCGGCTGCGTCCCGGCGGCGAGATGGCCGATCCCGCCGAGGTCGCGAACCTCATCTACGACGCCGTCCACGATCCCGCCCCGAAGCTGCGCTACCTCGCCGGCGAGGACGCGCACATGATCGCGACCGCCTACAAGCAGATGGACTTCGAGCAGTACGAGCAGATGATGCGCCAGTCGCTCGACTGGCGAGACTGA
>DATJZY010000133.1 GCA_035577985.1 Candidatus Eisenbacteria bacterium | reverse complement strand
TGGCCGGCTCCTCCGTATGCGGCTCTAGCCGCGGGTGGCGAGACTCCCGAGACTAATCCGCGAACGTGCGGATGTGAGCCGGCCGTTCATTTGGTCTTAGTTCGCCGCGCGGCGATCCCAGCCTGCCGAGCATCGCGACGATGGAGCGCCGCGCGGCTCAAGGGCGCTCCGACCTCGCCGCCCACCCCGCGCAGCCTCGCTACGCCTCGGCCACCACGATGACGCGAAGCTCAACCGCCGTCCGACTTCTCTCCCCCAGCCGAACGGCGGGGTGGGGCGGAGCGAAGCGATCGCCGTCGCGGCGCGAGGTTGGGGGCGAGGCGGAGGCGCCTGCGAAGCGGCGCGACGAAATGCAGGGCCGCGACGCCCGAGTGTTTTCTCGCGCGGCGGAGCCGAAGCCGAAGCCTCGCCCCCAACCTCGCGGCACCTACGCCACGACCTCGCGACGACCCACCGCGAAGGGTGCATGCCAATTGCTTGGCTCATGGCGGGAGCGTCGCCGGCCGATACGCTCGTGAGGAGCAATCGATGGCGTGGATCGGCGGCGCTCGGCGCGACGATGCGGAGGCGGGCGACTGGGGTGGCGACGAGACGATCGAGCTCACCGCCGCCCCACTCCATCGATCCCGGCCTCTGGGCGAGACGGCGGCGCTCGTGCTGGTCCTCGTCGCCGCGCTCCTCCCGTACCTGAACAGCCTCGCGGGCGAGTTCGTCTTCGACGACATCGCTCTCGTGCTGCAGAACCCCAACCGAACGCCGGGTATGGGGCTCTTCGACTGGTTCACGCGCGTGACGGCTCCGGGTCCCGTCTACCGGCCGCTGCCAATGGTCACGTTCGCGCTGAACGCGATGTACGGCGCGAGTCCGGTCGGCTACCACGTCGTCAACGTGGCCCTGCACGTCGCCGCGAGCGCCGCGGCGTTCGACCTGGGCCTGCTGCTCGCCGGGTCGACGAGCGTCGCCCTGCTGGCCGGTCTTCTCTTCGCCGTCCATCCCGTGCACACCGAGGCGGTCTCGAACATCGCCGGCCGTCCCGAGATCCTCGCGGGTCTGTTCAGCCTCCTCGCCTTGAGCTCGTTCGTTCGCGCCCGGCGCGAGGGCGCGACGTGGCTCTGGGACGCCGTCGCGTGCGTGGCGCTCGCCGCCGGCATGTTCTCGAAGGAGAACGCGTTCACGGTGCTCCCCCTGCTGGTCCTCGTCTACGCGTGGATACGACCGGCGGATCGCCACTGGCTCGTCCTGGCGCCGTACGTGGTGGTGGCCGCCGCGTGCCTCGCCGTCCGCCATGCGGTGGTCGGATCGCTCGTGCTCGCCGCCCTGCCGCCTCACATAGACAATCCGCTCGCCCATGTGAGCACCCTCGAGCGGCTGCGCACTGCCGCCGTCATCCTCCAGGACTACCTGGCGGTGCTCGCGCTGCCGATGCGACTCTCGGCCGACGAGGGCTTCAATCAGGTGCCCGTCGTCGAGTCGTGGGGCGACCCGCGGTTCCTCGCGGCGATGGCGGTCCTCGGCGCGGTCGCGGCGGGCATCTACGTCGCGGTGCGCAAGCGCAGGGGCGTCGTCGTCGTGGGCGCGCTCTTCGGTGCGATCGCGCTCAGCCTCACGGCGAACGTGCTCTTCCCCATCGGGACCAACAAGGCCGAGCGCCTCCTCTACCTGCCGTCCTTCGGGTGGTGCCTCGCGATCGGCTGGCTGGCCGCGACGTGGGCCGAGGAGTCGCGAGCCCGGCTTCGTGTCGTCGTGGTCGTCCTCCTGCTCTTCGCCGCGCGGACCTGCGTGCGAAACCTCGACTGGCGAACGAACTTCACGTTCTTCACCGCGACCGCCGAGGCGTCGCCCGGCAGCGCGCGCGCCAACAAGAACGCGGGCTCGGTCTACGCCATGACGGGCAACTGGGAGGCCGCGCGCGAGCACTACGCGCGCGCGCTCGACATCGATCCGACGTATGCGCTCGCGGCACTCGGCCTGGGCGGCGTCGCCGCGGCGCAGGGAGCCGCGCGCGAAGCGGCCACCTGGTATGCGAAGGCGGCCACGCTCGATCCGACGCTCGTCGTGGCGCATCTGTATCTGGGCCAGACGCTCCTCCAGACCGGAGACCTCCGCGGCGCGGAGGCCGCGTACCGGACCGGCGTCGCCGCATCGCCCGGCGAGCCGCAGCTGGTGCTCGGGTTCCTCGGGGCGCGCGCCGCACAGGACGACGCCGAGGCCCGCCGCCTCGCCGAGGACATGCAGCGGCTGCGGCCCGGCTCGCCCGAGATGGCCGACGCGGTCGCGAAAGCGCGCCTGCGCTACACGCTCCCGTAGGGGCGCGCGCCGCGGTCTACGTTCCCTCGCGGCGGAACTTCTCGAGCCACTGCCGCTGCGCGTCCTGGTTCTCGTCCGGCTTGCCCGGGACCTGGATGCCGCGCTCGACCGCCGGGCGCTCGCGGATGCGATCGCGCCAGCGCTGCAGGTCGGGAAGGTCGTCGATCGAGACGTCGGCCCAGAAGTGGATGCGCACCCACGGCCAGGTCGCGATGTCGGCGATCGAGTACTCGTCGCAGAGGTAGTCGCGACCCCGAAGCTGTTTGTCGAGGATCGTGTAGAGCCGCTTCACCTCGTCGGTGTAGCGCTTGATCGCGTACTCGATGCGCTCGGGCGCGTAGCGCACGAAGACGTGGGCCTGCCCCTGCATCGGGCCGACCCCCGACATCTGGAACATGAGCCACTGCAGCACGCGCGAGCGTTGCTTCGGATCCTTCGGCAGGAGCGCGCTGCCCGTCTTCTCGGCGAGATAGATGAGGATCGCGCCCGACTCGAACACGGCGAAGTCGCCGTTGTCGTGGTCGACGATCGTCGGGATGCGGCCATTCGGATTGAGCTTCTCGTACCACGGCTCCTTCTGCTCGTCTTCCTGGAGCTGGATCGCGCGCACCTGGTACGGGAGGCCCAGCTCCTCGAGCATGATGGAGACCTTGTGGCCGTTGGGCGTCGGGGCGGTGAAGAGCTCGATCATGGCGTACCCTCAGGCCTTGGCGGAGGGGCGAGTCGAGACGAGCGCGTGCCAGCGCAGGAGGTTCGTGCACTCGGGCGGGACGCGCGTGCTGGTCACCCGTCCCCAGTCGATCCCGCACAGCGCGGTGATGTCGGCGATCGTGAAGCGCTCCCCGGCAACGTAGGTGCGGCTCGCCAGCTCGCCGTCGAGCCACTTCATGCGCGCGAGCGCGTGCGCCCGACACGCCTCGCCGTATGCCGGAACCTGCTCGACACGACCCTTGAAGTAGTCGTGCGTGTGCACGAACACGTTGGCGATCGGCTGGAAGATCTCGAGCTCCATCCGCCGCTGCCACATCTCGACCACGGCGCGATCCTTCGCGTCGGTGCCCATGAGCGGCGGGTGCGGGTGCGTCTCCTCGAGGTAGCGACAGATGGCGACCGTCTCGGCGATGCACGTGCCGTCGTCGAGCTCGAGCACGGGAACGCGTCCGAGCGGGTTCCGGGCGCGGAACTCCGGCGTGTAGTTCTCCTTCGCCAGGAGGTCCACCTGCACGACGGGGATGTCGAGGCCCTTCTCGGCGATGAACATGCGTACGCGGCGCGGATTGGGTGCGGTCTTCGTGTCGTAGAGCTTCATCGGCCCTCTCGGATCAGTCGTAGCCGCCGCGCACCCAGCCGCTGCGACGGCGCGTCGGCTCCTGCTGTTGCTGTTGCGGCGGCAGCGTCGGCTGCGTGGTCGGGTTCTGGTCTGGAACGATGACGGTCGTCGCGCCGGTCGTCGGATCGGTCACCACCGTGCGCGGCGGCGGCGGATATCGCGACGGGACCTGCGGCGGCACCTGTGCGTCGCCCTGCGGTTGATAGGTCCCCTGCGGCTGATACGCGCCCGGCTGCGGGTAGCCCGGATTCGAGGGCGGCGGGTAGGCGGCCTGCGGGGGCGTCTGCGCCGGGAAGCCATCCTGCTGATAAACCGGTTGCGCGGACGGTTGCGGCGCCTCCCACGACGACGGCGTGCGCGGCGGGTAGGCCTGCGCGGGAGAACCGCCCGGGGGATAGGCCGGCTGCGGTGCGATCTGCGTGGGAGCAGCCTGCGCCGGCGCGGGCACGGGCATCTGGTCGGGTTGCTGCGGCGCCGGCTGCCCGCCGACCCACACCTTCGTCACCGGTTCTTCGTATTGGAGCTCCACCTTCTTCTTGGCGCAACCCGCGAGCGCGACGCCCAGCCCCACCAGCACCACCACCATCCGCTGCATCATTGTGCGCCCCCAATCGGTTCACGCGGCCTCGGGAAACCTCACGTACTCGTCGATCAGCAGGTGGGCGAGCGCGGTCGGGTCGGGACGCGGTCCGACGACGCGCCCGCGCGTGCGGAGATCCTCCACCAGCCGATCGAGTATGCGATCGAGATCGAGGTCGTCGCGGTGCTCGCGCCAGGCGCGTCGCTCGGCCTCGTCGGCGAAGCAGTAGGCCTTCCACGAGATCGAAAACCGGATCTCGTCCCAGCGGTAGCGCGCGACGACGGAGGCGCCGTCGCGCAGCGCCCACCGCCCGCCGTCCCACACGAGCTGCATGCCGGGATGCATGCGCGGCATCGGGCCGTCGGCCTGCACGGGATCGACGCCGTGGAAGACGCTGTCGGTGTCGAGGATGATTCCGGTGTTCGCGCGCGCCGGAATCGTCCGGCACGGACCGCTCCGGCCGTCGGGATAGAACGCGAACTCGCCGCCGCGGCAGTCGTTGAACCAGCCGACCGCCGTCGTGATCGGCATGCGGTGCTCGTCGAACAGGCCCGAGTGGTGCATCACCACCATGAGCCACTGCGGATAGCGCTTGCGGTTGGCGCCGCGGAACTCCGGCACGTCGGTGTGCACGGCGAGCTCCTGTCCGGCGACGAGGAGGTTCGCGTAGACGATCGCCGGCTCGATGACGGGCCGCCCGTGGATCGCGCGGGCCGCCTGGACGAAGCCCTCGTAGCGAAGGAACGGCTCGATGCCGTCGATGTAGGTCTCGTCTCCGTACGCGTACGACTCGCGGAAGTAGTTCGTGCGGGCGCCCAGGCCCTCGGTCGAGTCGCGCCGTCCGGAGCGGCCCCCGGTCTTGAGGAAGTTCATCACCGCGTCGTGCCGCTGGAAGAGTCCCTGCCCGATCTCGGCTTCGGACGCCTCCTGCGAATACATGCCGTAGGTGCCGAACCGCTCGCACAGGGCGACCATCGCATCCGCTTGCGAGCGCGGCAGCAACGGATCGAACACGCGGTAGACGGCGGTCGCCATGGGTCCCTCGACCAAACGGCAAGGTAGCCCGATCGGCGAGGGACGCCAACCGGGGGGCGATGCTTCGGGCTGCCACCCTTTCCGTCGCAGTATCGCGTGTGACAGTATCCGCCGCATGCTGCGATCCCGTCTCCGCTTCGGCATCTTTGCCGCCCCTTTCCACTCGACCGACGAGAACCCCACCATCTCGCTGCAGCGGGATCGCGAGCTCATCCAATGGCTCGATGAGCTCGGCTACGACGAAGCCTGGATCGGCGAGCATCACTCGGCCGGCTACGAGATCATCGCCTCGCCCGAGCTCTTCATCGCCGACGTCGCGGCGCGCACGCAGCGGATCAAGCTCGGTACGGGCGTCGTCTCGCTCCCCTACCACCAGCCGCTCATGGTGGCCGACCGCATGACGCAGCTGGATCACCTGACGCGCGGCCGGACGATCTTCGGCGTCGGGCCAGGGCTCCTTCCGTCGGACGCGATGATGCTCGGCATCGACCCGCGCAACCAGCGCGACATGATGACCGAGTCGCTCGAGGTGATCATCCGCCTGCTGCGCGGCGAGGTGGTGACCAAGAAGACGTCGTGGTTCGAGCTGCGCGAGGCGAAGCTGCAGCTCGCCCCGTACACGCGGCCGCACCTCGAGATCGCCGTGGCGGCATCGGTGTCGCCTTCCGGGCCTCGGACAGTCGGACGCTGGGGCATCTCGATGCTGTCGCCGGCGGCGACGTCGACCGGCGGCTTCAACGCGCTCGCGCACCACTGGGGTCTCGTCGAGGAGACCGCGCGCGAGCACGGGACGACGGTGTCGCGCTCGGGTTGGCGCGTCGCGGGTCCCGTCCACATCGCGGAGTCGCGCGAGCAGGCGCGCAAGGACGTGCGGTTCGGCCTTCCCGCCTGGCTCTACTACTTCCAGAAGGTCGTCGCCCTCCCCGGCGTCCCGGAGACGGGCGACATGGACTACTGCCTCGACGCGATGGTCGACGCGGGCTTCGTCGTCTGTGGCACCCCGGACGACCTCTCCGCGCAGATCGGACGGCTCGAGGAGCAGACCGGCGGCTTCGGCGCCTTCCTCGTCACGGCGCACGACTGGGCGAACCGCGAGGCGACGCACCGGAGCTACGACCTGATCGCGCGCCACGTGATGCCGCGCTTCCAGGACGCCAACGCGTGGACCAAGCGCTCGATGCACTGGGTGCAGGAGAACCGCACACCGTTCCTCGCGGCGGCGACCCAGGGTATCGTGGAGGCGATCCAGAAGGACGCGGAGCGGCACGCGAAGGCCGCGAGCTGAGGACGTCGGTCGGGGCGGTCCGCGAGGCCGACGGGGGCGAGGCTGCGGCTTCGGCTTCGCCGCGCGACAACACATTCGCGTCGTCGCGGCCCTCGCGTTTCGTCGCGCCGCTACGCAGGCGCCTCCGCCTCGCCCCCGTCGACCTCGCGACGCCACGGCCCGCCGGAGCTCGCGGGCGTCGTGTGTGCCGCGTCTTCTAGTCGCAGAATTCGGAGGCGTCGTAGTCGCGGGCTCTCGCGGCGACGCCGTCGGCGATGGCGGACTGGTCGAGACAGGTGGGCGGGAGGAGCTTGCCCGCCTGGGTGTCGTACTTGAGGCGGGCCTTGTCGGCGCACGCCGTGAGCGCGGAGTCGCGGGCGGCGACGACGTTGGCGACGCCCTTCTCGTAGCACTTGGCGAGCGCGGCGGTGAGCTTCGCCAGGTTCTTGGCGGCGGCGCTTTCGGCCTTGAGCGTGTCGGCGTCGGGCGGAACGCGCGTGAGGAAGCCGTAGGCGTTGGGCAACGCGACCGATCCAGCGCAGAACAGCCCACGGTTCACCGTGAACGCGAAGTCGGCCTGGACGGCGCCGCGGAGCCCCGCCTGGTCGACGCACGGCGGCGGCACGAGCTTCGCGGACGTGGTGTCGTACTTCGTGCTCGCGGTCGCGATGCAGTCGGGTCCGGGGTCGGGCAGGCCCGCGAAGATCGCCTTGATGCCGGCGGCGTAGCACTTCGCGAGCGCGGCAGCGAACTTGTCGAGGTTCTTCGCAACCGCCGATTCGCTCTTCAGCACGTCCTTGGTGGCCGGGATCTCGCCGCCGCCGAACTCCGGAGGCAGCGGATCCGCAGCGACGATGCGCGCGGCGAGCACGAAGGCGACACCCAGGCCGACGTTTCTCTTCATGGACGCTCGATAGCGCAGCGGGCGCGACCGCACGTGCACGATGCGATGAACGTCGCGTGAAGAGGGATCGCCAGCCGGCCGTCAGGGCAGGCTCACGTTGCACGTCGCGCCTGCGACTTCGGTCGTACCGTCCGGCCCGAACGCATGCTTCACGTTGCAGGAGAAATCGCTGGCGACGGGCGGCGTCGCTCCCTCGCAGTCGAAGAAGTGGACCCGGAAGAGCGTTCCCGGCCTGGGCGTGATCGGCGTCGCCTTGACCACCACTTCGCGCAGCGCGTGACCGCCCATGCCGAGGTTGTTGTGCTGCTCGGTCGTCCCCGGCGGGAAGTTCGTCAGTGCGCCGCGCTGCGCGTCCGAGCCGTTCGCCGGCAGGTTCACCTTCCCCTCGGGGTAGTCGAGCAGCAGCGTGAGTCCGACGACGGGCGCGGGCGCGTTCCAGGTCACGGTCGCGTCACGCGCCGCGCTCAGCACCGGCGTGCACGCCTCCTCCTTGCAGTTCGCCGGACAGTCGTCGTCGTTCGACGTGTTGCCGTCGTCGCACGTCTCGCCTTCCTCGCGGACGCCGTTGCCGCATACGGCGGCATGGCTGCGGGCGACCGGCACGACGAGGACCGCGAGAGCGAGGAGGCATCGCAGGATGACTTGCACGACGCCTCTCCTATCACGCGCCGCAGCCGGTGCGACGAGCCGTCACGAAGCGTTGATGGTCAGTTAAACCCGCCGTTGCGCCCGGGCGGTACGATCCCTGCGTCGATCGGGGCAGCGCGCCGCGCGACAGGGAGGTCGGAGCCATGGAGCGAACGCCGTATCTGCTGGCCGCGCTTGCCCTCGCCGTCCCTCTCGCCGTCCCCCGGGTACACGCCCAGCAGGCCAAGTGCCTCGCCAACAAGACGAAGTGCGTCGCGAAGCTGGCGGGCGGGCTCGTGAAGTGCCAGCAGCTCGCCACCACGCCGGCCAAGCCCGCGGACGTCGACGCCGGCGGTTGCATCGACAAGCTCGAGGACAAGTTCGACGGCGGCGTCGAGCCGGCCAAGGGGTGCTTCGAGAAGCTCGAAGGGAAGGTCCCCAACGATTGCGTGACGATCGACGACACGCAGCTCGCGCGGGATCTCATCGCCGCGTGCGTCGACTCGCTCGTCACCGCCATCGATCCGGCGCCGATCGACCAGTCGAAGTGCGGGGCAGGCAAGCTCAAGTGCGCGGCGAAGAAGCTCCTGGGTCTCCTCAAGTGCCAGCAGGTCGCGGCGACGCCGGGCAAGAGCATCGATCCCAACGCGGGCGGATGCATCGACAAGGTCGTGCTCAAGTTCGACGGTGGCCAGGAGCCGGCCAAGGGTTGCTTCGCCAAGCTCGAAGCGAAGGAGCCCAACGACTGCCTGCCCCCCATGGGCAATGCCGCCGACGCCGAAACCCAGGTCGACGCGTGCGTCGCCAACCTCGTGGCGGCGCTGACGACGCCCACCACGACCTCGACGTCGACCTCGTCGAGCAGCAGCACCTCCACGAGCACCTCGAGCACCACCACCTCGTCGACGAGCACGTCCAGCACGACGACGACGTCGACCAGCAGCACCACCACGACCTCGACGTCGACGAGCCTGCCCTCGACGACCAGCTCCTCCACGACCACGTCGACCAGCACCACGACCACCACCCTGCCCTTCGGTACGACGTGCGACGGCGACGGCGTCGTCGCCCGTCTCGGCGTTTCGACCGGCAACCTCGGCGGCGCGGTGGCGCAGCTGAGCTACGGTCCGGTCGTGACGTTCCCGGGAAGCGGCTTCGACACCGACCCGAACGGCGATCATCTGATCGACCTCACCGGGCGCGGCGGCGTCCTCCTCGGCGTCGACTCCGATACGAACGGCGACACCATCGACGACCGGCTCCGGATCACCTACGTGCTCACGGGCGGAACCAGCTTCGGCCCGGGTGCCTGGGTCGACGTCCGGTTCGACTGCACGCCGGGCGTTCCGGTCTCCTCCGCGGATCTCGCCTGCTCGATCGTCTCGGCATCGGACGCGGGTGGCAACCCGGTGTCCGGCGTCGCGTGCATGCTGCTGTCGCTCCAGTAGGCCGTCCTCACCCGCGTTCTCACGCGACGCGCGACGTCCACTGAGCGAGCGGCTTGCATCGTCCGGCACGCTGGTATGATACTGGTCATACCAGAATCGTACCCATGCCGGCTGCCGTCAAGATCGCCGTCACCGTTCCAACCGAGCTCTACCGAGCCGTCGAGAGCGCACGAAAGCGCGGCTCCAGAAGTCGCAGCTCCGTCGTGCAGGAAGCCCTTCGTCACTGGCTTCGCCACGAAGCGCACACGGAGCTCGTCCGCGAATACGAGGCCGGCTACAGGCGACGACCCGAGGGCAAGCGCGAAATCGACGCCGCCATGGCCACGGCGATCGGCCTGCTGCGCGACGAGGACGATTGGTGATGCGACGGGGCGAGGTGTGGTGGGCCGAGCTGCCCGATCCCGCCGGGCGGCGGCCAGTCGTGCTCTTGTCGCGCAACGATGCCTACGGCGTACGTGAGCTGGTGACGGTCGCTCCCGTCACCGCGCGGGTCCGCGGCATTCCCTCGGAAGTTCCGCTCGGTCGGTCCGACGGGCTGCCCAGAGCCTGCGCCGCCAACCTCGATACCATCACGACGATCCCCAAGCAGATCCTCAC